>JAYVST010000121.1:0-5961 GCA_043775255.1 Burkholderiales bacterium | reverse complement strand
CGCACCGCGCGTGCCACCAAGACTTCGTTGATCTGCTGGTTCACCTGGGTGAAGTCGGTCGGGTTGAACGGCATGCGGATATCGAACGCCGGCAGGTCGAAGTCGAGCACCGGGGCATCCATCGGCCAGAAGGGCTGGGCCGTGGCCGGCCCCTTGGTCTGCAGCCAGGCCTGGATGCGATGCTCTTCGGCAAAGCGCTTCATCCTCTCCTCATCGGCAGCCGACAAGGGCTCGAGAATGCGAAACACCAGCACGTCGACCCGGCTGCCGAGCGCCACCTCGACCTGCGGCAGGCGGTCGCGGATCGACAGCCCGGCCACCAGTTCGCGCAGGGGCATGAGGAGACCGGCAATGCGCGGCGGCAGCACATGGCATTCACGCATGTCGGCTACAAAGCTGCTCCTGCGCTCATGAAAGCCGACCAGCACGCCGCCCTTTTTTGTCACATGGCGCACCGACAGGCGGGCGCGGGTGCGATAGCCCCAGCTCGGCCCTTCGATCGGGCGCAGCATCCGATCGGGCGTCACCCGGCCGATATGGCGCAGGTTGTCTTCCAGCACGCGCTGCTTGATCGCCAACTGGGTGCGCACGTCGGCATGCTGCATCGAACAGCCGCCGCACACGCCGAAATGCGCGCAGCGCGCGACCACGCGCGAGGGCGAAGGTTTGACGATGGCAGATATCTGCGCGTTGTCGAACCGCTCGCGGCGCCGGTAGGGCGCGGCCGTCAACAGCTCGCCCGGCAAGGCCCCATCGACAAAGATCACCTTGCCATCGTGGCGCGCGACCCCGCGCGCCTCGTGATCGACCGATTCGATCAGTAGAGGTACCGGATAGGTCATGCGCGCACCGGCGGTCGGCTGAAAATCCGTCTCAGAACGCGGACGGCCAGGCCGCCAGATATTCGCGCCAATGCGGCTGCGGCATCGCAGCCAGGGTGTCGCGCACCAGCGCCTCTTCGCGCGCGTAGGCCTCGGCCGAATAGACACCGCGCATTTTCTGGAAACGCAGAAACACCAGCCAGGTGTTGACCACATCGGTCTCGCAATAATTGCGGATTTCCGCGATGCGCCCGCCACGATAGGCGCCCCACACCGCGCTGCCGTCCATGCCCAGCTTGCCGGGAAATCCGATCAGCTTGGCCAGCGCATCGAGCGGCGCGCTGGCACGCGGCTGGTACAGCGCGAGCAGGTCCATCAGGTCGAGATGGCGCGGGTGATAGCGCGAGATGTAATTGTTCCACTTGAACTCACGATCTTCCTCGCCCTGGTCCCAGTAACGCTCGGCCGTCACGCCATGGATCAGGCCGCGGTAGTGCAGCACCTGGGCGTCGAAGCCTTGCCCGTTCCAGGACACCAACTGCGGCGTGAATTTTTCGACACCGTCGAAGAAACGCTGGATCAGGTCGCGCTCGGGGTCGTCCGGCCCGCCGATGCTCCACACCTTCCACGTATCGCCGGCGCGCAGTACGCAGGAAATCGCCACCACGCGCTGCAGGTAGAGCGGCAGGAAATCGTTTCCGGACTGGGCGCGCCGCTGATGAAACGCCAGTTCGGCGACCTCGTCGTCGGACAGCGTGTCCGGCAGGCCCTGCAGGCGGCGCACCCCGGCCACGTCCGGCACCGTCTCTATATCGAACACCAGTACCGGCGTCACCGGTGTCGTCCTTCGACTTGTCCATGCGGCATGGCGATGGTCACGATCAGCGCTGTTCCGGCAACAGTTTCATAGGGTCCACCGGCTTGCCCTGGCGGCGAATCTCGAAATGCAGTTTCGGCACTTCTGAATCGGAATTGCCGGCCTCCGCGATCTTCTGTCCGCGCACCACGTTCTGGCCTTCCTTGACCAAGAGCGCATTGTTGTGCGCGTAGGCCGACAGATAGGTGTTGTTGTGCTTGATGATGATCAGCCGGCCATAGCCGCGCAGGCCCTGCCCGCTGTAGACCACGCGGCCCGGACCGGCCGCCAGCACCGGATCGCCCACCTTGGCGGCGATATCGATGCCCTTGTTGGCGCCACTCTCGGTGAACTGTCCGATCAGCCGCCCGGTCGCGGGCCAACCCCACGCGACATCCTCGCCCTCGGCCGGCTTGGCGGGCTCGACCGGTTTGGCGGGTTCCGCCTGCTTCGCGGGTTCCGCTGGCTTGGCGGGTTCCGTCGGCTTGGCGGCCGGCGCTGCGGCTACCGCAGGACGGGCGCCGTCACGCTGCATTTGCGCCAGGGTCTCGTCCGAATACGGCTTCTTCGCCCCCAATGGTTCGGTCTTCGGCGCCGTGCCGGCGGTGCTTGCGCCCGGTGGCACAATCGGGCGCACCACCACGCCCGACTCCGGCGCAGGCTGCACGCCGGTTGCCGCAGGCGGCGTTACGCGCAGCACCTGGCCAACGCGGATCACGTTGGCGTCGGCCAGATTGTTCCAGGCGGCCAGGTCCTTGTAGTCCTGCCCGTGGTCGAGCGCAATACCGTAAAGAGTATCTCCGCGTTTGACGGTGTAGAAGTCGGCGCTTGCTGCGGCGCCGCCGGGAGGACTTGCGGCGGGACTAGCGACCGGCGCCGCAGGCCTGGGCGCCGGGGCGGGGGGCGTCTGCGCGCGCTCGATCACCGGCGCGCTCTGCCGTGAACTGCAGGCCGCAACGAGCAACAGGGTCGCGAGGCAAAACGCGTGGCGCCAGATCCGGTTCATCAAACCTCCCGCTCTCTATTTCACGAGGCCGTGCAGCATGGGTACGAAACGCACCAGGTCCAGCCGCGTCTCGATATAGCCTGCCACACGCCGCTCCAGCAGCAACAGTTGCTGCTCGGCGCTACCCACCGGAATGATCAGCTTGCCGCCGCGCTTCAACTGACCGAGCAGTGCTTGCGGCACGGCAGGCGCGGCCGCCGCCACGATTATCGCGTCGAACGGCGCCGCGGCAGGCAGGCCGGCATAACCGTCTCCATAGGCTAGGCGCACATTGGGCAGGCGCAGCGCGCGCAAGTTCGCACGCGCGCGCTCATACAGGCCCTTGATGCGCTCGATCGAATACACCTCGGATGCCACCTGCGCCAGCACGGCCGCCTGATAGCCGCAGCCTGTGCCTACTTCCAGAACCCGCGCCAGACGCCCTTGCGGCGGCAGGATCGCCTCGATCATGCGCGCCACCACCACCGGCTGCGAAATGGTCTGTTCGAACCCGATCGGCAGCGCGGTGTCCTCGTAGGCGCGACTCCACAAGGCCTCGTCTACAAATCGCTCGCGCGGAATGCGGCCAAGCGCGGCCAACACCGGTTCGGAAACAATGCCCTGTTCGCGCAGGCGGCGCAGCAGCGCTAAGCGCGGCGCGGTCGGTGCGGCCCAGTCGCCCTCGTGCAGCACCGCGCTGCCACGCGCGCGCGGCGCCGCCGCAGCCGCCTCCGCCCTACGCGCCGAGCCAGCCACGGACGCGCTCCAGTTCGGCGACATGGGTCAGGTCCACCTTGAGGGGCGTCACCGAGATGAAACCGGCGGCAACGGCATGAAAGTCCGTCCCTGGTCCGTCATCGGCCGCCGGTCCGGCGGCGCCAACCCAGTACACCGTTTCGCCATGCGGATTGGAGGCCTTGATCGCGGGCTCGGCCTTGTGGCGCCTCCCTAGGCGGGTGGCGACAAGTCCCTTGACTTCGGTCCGGGCGATTGCGGGCAGGTTCACGTTGAGCAGGGGCGCCGCTGCAAGCGGATGGGCCAGGCTATGCATGACAACCAGGCGTGCGCCTTGCGCGGCCGCGTGCAGGTGTTCGTACCCTTTCCTGGCAAGCGAGAACGCGATCGCCGGAATGCCCAGCAAATACCCTTCCATGGCGGCTGCCACCGTGCCGGAGTAAATCGTGTCGTCGCCCATATTGGCGCCGTCATTGATGCCGGACAACACCAGGTCCGGCATGAAATCGAGAAAACCGGTCACGGCCAGGTGCACGCAGTCGGTCGGGGTGCCGTTGACGAACCAGAAGCCGTTATGCCCCTTGCGCACCGACAGCGGTCGCGAGAGCGTCAGGGAATTGGAGGCGCCACTATGATTCTGCTCGGGCGCGACCACCGTGACCTCGCCCAGATCGCTGACGGCGTCTACCAGTGCGGCAAGACCGGGAGCTAAGTAGCCATCGTCATTGCTGACCAGGATTTTCATTGAGGATGCTCGGGCACAGAGCGCATTTTAGCAAATGCGAGGTCAATGTCCCCAGGCGATACGCTGTCCGGCAGCGCGGCTGAAGACCGTCGCACCGCGCCGCACGGATGCTGCGCGCACAACCGCGCTTCAGTCCCGCTGCCCGACTGGCCGCTTCTCAAGGCGCCAGTCGACGACCGGCGTCCTATCAAGTGCCGGCTGGCGGCCGATGCACGCTCACACGTCTTTCAGGTAGCGCAGTTCCAGTTCGCGCCAGTGCTTCGAGTTGACCGCATCCTCACGATCGCTGAAAGTGGCTAGTTCGCTTTCGATCGCCGCGGTGTCGCCGTCGCGCTTCAATACCGCTAGCACCTTCTTGGCTGCCGCGATCGCGGCGCGCTGGGTCTGCGAAGGGTAGATGCCGATGCGATACCCCATCGCCTCGAGTTCGCGCGCCGGCAACGTCGGCGTCTTGCCGCCCTCGAAAATGTTGGCCAGGGCCGGCTTGATCAACTGCCGGGCGGCGGCCGCCAGCTCCTCGGCGGATTGCGGCGCCTCGACAAAACCGACATCGGCGCCCGCTTCCAGATAGGCGTTGACGCGATCGATCGTGGCCTGCAAACCTTCGCCGGCGCGCGCATCCGAGCGCGCGATGATGACCATGTCGGCGTCGCGCCGGGTATCCACCGCCGCCTTGATCTTGCCGACCATTTCGGCGCGGGAGACGATCAGCTTGCCTTCGTAATGCCCGCATTTCTTGGGCGAGACCTGATCCTCGAGATGAAAGGCGGCGACCCCGGTCTTCTCGTACTCGCGCACCGCGCGGATCACGTTCAAGGCGTTGCCGTAACCGGCATCCATGTCGGCGATCACCGGAATTTCCACCGCGTCGACGGTGCGCGAAATGGTCTGCACCACCTCGCTCATGGTCAGGAGCCCGAGATCGGGATAGCCATTGGCACGCGAGTAGCCGCCGCCGGTCAGGTATACGCCCTCGAAACCGGCCAGCTCCACCAGTTTCGCCGTCAGTGTGTCGTAGGCGCCGGGGACGACAGCGTAGGTCTTGCGTGCGAGCATCGCGCGCAGCTTTTGTCTCGGGTTCATGTCTTCTCCTTTGGGGTGAGGCGGCGCCGCACCACGTGGTGCAGCAATCCGCCATGACGGAAATAGTCGACATCGCGTTTGGTATCCAGACGCGACAACAGTTTGATCGCGGTGCGCGTGCCATCGGCGCGCGTGATGGTGCAGTCGTGCTCGAGGCGTGCGCTGGTAGCGCCGGCGATGCCGCCGATATCGAAGGTTTCGCTGCCGTCCAGCGCGAGGGTCTTGCGCGTGACGCCGGCCTGGAACTGCAAAGGCAGAACGCCCATGCCCACCAGGTTGGACCGGTGGATTCTCTCGAATGACTCGGCGATCACCGCCCGCACACTCAGGAGCCGCGCGCCCTTGGCGGCCCAGTCGCGCGACGAGCCGGCGCCGTATTCGGCGCCGGCGATGACCACCAGCGGTACGCGCGCCTGACGATAGGCTGCGGCCGCGGCGAAGAAGGACATGGGTGTGCCATCGGGCATATGGCGTGTGCTGCTGCCCTCGATGCCCGGGGTCATCTCGTTTTTCACCCGCACATTGGCAAAGGCGCCGCGCATCATCACGTCGTGGTTGAGCCGGCGCGCGCCGTAGTTGACGAAGTCGCGCGGCGCGATGCCCTGCGCGGTCAGGTAGTCGGCGGCGGGCGTGCCCTCGCTGATGCTGCCGATGGGCGAGATATGATCGGTGGTGAACATGTCGCCGAAGATGCCGAGCACGCGCGCACCGCGAATGTCCTCGGGCACTTCGGGCT
>JAYVST010000120.1:0-4273 GCA_043775255.1 Burkholderiales bacterium | reverse complement strand
CGCGCTGGCCAGCATGTCGACGCTTGCGCCTTGCGTCAGAGCGTTGCGCGCGCGCCCGATTTCGGTAGCAGCGAGTGCAGCGGCAGCGGTGCTCACCTGGGCGACGGCGCCGACAGCGAAAGAGGAAGGGAGTACCGGGTCTGCACCGGTCAGTTCGATACGCGCGAGGGCGCCGGCATCGAGACCGCTGTCGGCCCAGAGGCGCGCCAATTCGATCGCGGGCTGCGCGGCGCCGACCATGTCGCTCATGCCTGGGGATGGGTAGTCAAGTAGCGCAGGAAACCGCGATGCGGCGTGACTTTGTCGTACAGACCGCCTACCCGATCATTGACCTCGCGACGATGCCGGTGCGCTTCGTCCAGCGGCTTGTTTGCTCGAACGCATGTTTGCACGGTATACCCCACTGCGCTAGCCCGTTCCATTTCCGATCCAATATATCATCCGCTGCCGCCCTGCCGGTGAGCGGAAACAAGCAAAGAAAAACACGGAGACCAAAATGTCCAGAGTACTTGCAATCGCCGTTGTGTCGTTCGCCGCCCTGACCACCGCAGCCACCGCCGCAGCGCAGGGCTATCCTGTCAAGCCGATCCGCATGATCGTGCCTTACACACCCGGTGGCTAAACCGACAACATGGCGCGCGCGGTGGGTGAGCCGCTCGGTCGCGCGCTCGGCCAGCCGGTGATTTTCGAGAACAAGCCGGGGGCCAACAGCATCCTGGGCGCCGACTTGGTGGCCAAGGCGGCGCCGGACGGCTATACCCTGGTGACGGTGATCGCGGCGCACTCGGGCAACGCCACCCTCTACCCCAAGCTGCCGTTCGACGCCGTCAAGGACTTCGCACCCGTCTCGTTGACCTCGGTGTCGCCGGTCGCCAGTATCTCCGTCTGCGGGCGGGTGATGGCGCGAATCGACTTGTCGAACTGGTAGATGAACTGGCCCGGCAGGTAGTGGCAGTTGGCAAGGGCCCAATAGTCGCGCAGCGACTGCGGCACCGACGACAGGCTGCGGTAGATGTAGCCCGCCCTGGGGCTCGGGTACATCGGCCTGTCGGCCTCGACTGCGTCCGGCGGCTCCACCAGCGGCAGCCACGCCGCCTGCTTGCGCGCGCCCGGCGGGCGGTAGCGCGTCGGTTCGCCGTCAAGCGGCGCCGGCAGCGCGTGGTCGGGAAGGCCGAGGGCGCGCGTGCAGGTGTCCAGCATCATCACCATCGCGATGAGGCCCGCGATCTCGACGTACTCTCCTTCACCCAAACCCCGCGCCAGCACCGACTGCGCCCGTGATTCGCTGAGCCGGCCAGGGTCGCAGACCACGCGATGGATCAACTCCACCTCTTCAACGCCGAGCACGCCCAGGCTCTCGTGGCTGCCTGCGACCGCGTTTGGAGACAAGTGCCTACCTGATGCGGGCGCAATGCGCGCAGCGGCGCGCCTGGCGAACCTCGGCGGCAACCGCGACGCGCCGCGCGCCGACAAGCCAGGTGCCCGGCGCCGTGATCGCGTTCCAGGCGCGCTCGTGGGCATCGATCAGGTCGTCGCGTATGGGAAGGTCGGTGGCTGCAAACGAGGTGGCGGACATGGGGGATCCTTGTTCGGGTGCGGCAAGTGTAGGGGAGTGGGCGGCACCAGGCAATTGGCCGTCGCAGTCGCCACCGCGATGGTCGAAGGAAAATCAGGGCAGCTTTGCTTCGCGCTCAGCCCTGAGAATGCAGCGAGGAAGAACCGTGCCGTCGCACGCGCCACACCAGAATCGCGCAACCTGCGAGCAGGAGCGCCCACTGCTCAGGTTCCGGCACGGGCGTCACGTCGAGTTGACCGACGTAGGTGAGGGTTGCATCATCGAACGCGAACCTGTACGTGGCTGCGTTGAAAGCAACACCCGGACCTTGAACCGAAACCTGATCGAACGATCCGCTGACACCACTGGCTCCGTCAAGGAAATTCAGCGTGGTGAGTGACGAGAACTGCAGGCCGGCGCCGAGTTTGACGACCAAATTTCCGCCGAGGATCACGGCGCCGTTGACAGTAAGGAGATCCATCGTCACGCCAGGAATGTCGCCTTCGACTTCGATTTCCAGCACGGACGTGGCGGAGAGCTGTAGATCGCCGTTGATGGTGAGATGGCCTGGTGAAGAACCCGGCCCGAGGTTGGCCGCGACAACGGTATTGCCATTGATCACACCGTTGCCGCGCAGCCAGCCGCCAAGGAGTGTCACCGCGCCGGTAAGAGTGCCGTCGACCTTGAGAGTGCCGTCGCGCTGCTCGAATCCGCCCGGCGTGTTGAGATGGCTGTTGGCGCCGATCTCGAGCAGGCCGCGATTGACCAGCACAGTCGTTGCTCCGGTGGTGAACGACACGCCATTCAGCAGCTTGAGGGTACCAACATCCTTTTCGATGAACTGCAGTTGCGCCAGGGCCGGATTGCCGTTGGAGTCGAGAAATTTCGCGGTGGGTCCCGAAAGCTCGACATGCGCGGCCAAGCTCTGAATCGGCCCGAAGGCGATGGGGGTACTGTTAGGGGTGTTGGAAATACTGCCGCCGATACGTAAGGTGCCGCCATCGCCTACCTTCCATGTGCCGCCGGCGAGCCTGCCGTTGTCGTAGCCGTATTGCCCCGCAGGCTGCCCGGGGATGGAAGACAGTAACTGGGACACGTTGAGCGTGCCCTGAGTCACGGCGACCGTATCCTGATTGTCGAGCCGAAAGACGCTAAGCTTGCCGTAGGTCACGCTGACCGTACCACTGTTGCTGATTTCATTTATTGGTTTCCAGGCGATGTTTTTCTGGATGTTCGCGAAAATTTACGGCATGCGCGAGGGCATCGTGCCACCGGATCCATCTTTCGACTCAATCCGCAAAACGCTCAACCTCGAGGCGGGTCTGATCGGCAGCGCCCTGCTGATACTGGTGGGGCTTGGTTTCGCGAGCTATGCGGTTGCCTCTTGGCGGGCGGTGAAACCTCACCGCCTTGCTCAGGCTCGAAGGCGCGCGATATCCCGGCGCGCCCGTGCCGCGCGAACACCCGGTCGCCGATCGCAGCGCGGCGCGGTACGCCTGCGCCGAACCAGGCAAAGCAGCAATGCCGCCGTGCCGAACAGCAGTTGCGACGCCGGTTCCGGGACGGTCGACTGGATGCCGCCGACCACCTCGCCGGTGGGCGAGGTGGTGCCGAACTCGACCCCGAACACCGACAGCCCCGTGCTGAACGGCTGGATCCACAGGGTATCGCTGTCGGTCAGCCCCGGATCGGGAAAATAGGCGAGCGCGCTGATCTGCGCTTCCAGTTCGAGCCAGAACCGATGTGCGATTTCGCGGCCGGTCAGGAAAGGGCCGAGGGGATCGGTGGTGAAGTCTTCCTCGTAGACAACGTTGTCAAACACAAAGCCGGCATGAAAGCTGGCCGGTGCGCCGTTGTCGCCCGGATCATAGGCGTCACCTGAAAACCGGATGAAGCCACGCTCTTGCGGATCCAGGGCGGAGGTAAGCAGCCCGTCCCTACCCTCCTTGGTCTTGCCGGAATTCACGCGTGCGTTCAGGCCCAGAAGGGTGGTTTTGATCATGAGTGGAATATTTCCCAGCACCAGCCCCTCGGTGCCCTTCGGCGGATTCACCTCGTTCGTGTAGGTGAAGACCTTGGGTTCGGGATCGTCGGGACGTTGCTTCTTGAATTCGTCCTTGATTGCCTTGGCGACCAGATCGCGTTTGGTGGCGGCGTTGGTATTCGCCGGGATATCGACCTCGACCACGATCGACATGGTCGCGACGTTCTGGCTGATGAACTGAACCTTGAGCTTGCCGGCGGCCTTGGCGTCGCTAAAGCGGAAGGTCAGTTCCTTGGTGGTGACCGGCGCCGCCGACCCGAGCATGGGAAGCAGCGAGAGCAGCGCGCCGAGCACCGCGGTGAATTTACAAGACATGGTTGAACCTCCAGGGAAGTGAAAGGTCGGGACGGCATGTTTGTCTTGTTCTTGTCCGAAAAAGTATACGCCCGGCCAAAACGGAAAGGATAACGAACTTTTCCTTCTTTTCCGTGTAGATGAACACACAGCGAGAGGTAAACCCTCCCCCGACCGTCGCGGCGGGCATGTTATCCGCTATCCAATGCGGTGTCGTACAGCCGAAGTCTCTTCCAACGAGGTATGAGCCTGGAGGCTGGGCCGTGATTCCAACGTGGAATGAGCGAAGTAATCGGCCCGGTGCCGCAAATCGCGCCGAAAGTCACTCAAAAATATACTCTTTCAAATCATAAGTTTAGCGGGAGTGACTTAAGAGCCTG
>JAYVST010000119.1:0-7739 GCA_043775255.1 Burkholderiales bacterium | reverse complement strand
GGCGCAAGCAAGAGGCCCGGCCGCGTTTCGCGCGCCACCAGTTGCGCCAGCCATTCGCGGCGCCGGTATTGCGCGGTGGCGCGAATGTCGCGCCCGTCGGTTTCCAGCAGATCGTAGGCCATGAAGACGACGGGCGCGTCGGCAAGAATTTTCCGGCCCAGCGTCTTGCGGCCGATGCGTTGCTGCAGAAGAGCGAACGGCGCCGGGCGCGCGCCGTCTTTCCACACCAGAATTTCACCGTCGAGCACCGTGCCTTCGGGCAAGGTCCGCGCCGCCGCAACGATCTCGGGAAAGCGCTCGGTCACCAGTTCCTCGCCGCGCGACCAGATCCATGCGTTGCCCGCGCGGCGCACCAGCTGTGCGCGAATGCCGTCGTACTTCCATTCCACCTGCCACAGGGCGACCTCACCCAGTGCGCCTATGTCGGTCAACGGATGGGCGAGAAAGAAGGGATAGGGCGCACCGGCGGCGCCGGCGCCGGCGTCACCTTGTTCGATCAGGCGCGCGTAGCGCTGCGCGCTCGGCACGCTCTTGGCGTCGGTATAGCCCATCGCGCGCAGCGCCACGAGCTTTGCGTCGAGGCCGGCGTATTCAGCCAGGGCGCGGATCACCAGGAGCTTGGAGACGCCGACGCGAAAGCCCCCGCCGATCAGCTTGGTGAGAAGAAAGCGCCCCTGCCAATCAAGCAGGTTCCAGTACTCGGCTAAGCGCGCTTCGGTCGCTTCGGCATCGAGGCCGCGCATGGGCAAGAGCCGTTGCTCGATCCAGAGCGCCAGACCCAGGGTGTCGCTACTGCCGCCTTCAGGCAATAGATGGGCGATGGTTTCAGCCAGATCGCCGACGGCCTGGTAGCTCTCTTCGAACAACCAGTCGGGAATTTGCGCCGCGTTGATGGCGGCCGCGCGCAGGTGGCGCGTCGGCACGGTCTGGCGCGGCTTGCCGCCGGCCAGGAAATACACCGCCCAGGCCGCGTCTTCGGCCGGCGCTGCGGCGAAGTAGCGCTTGAGCGCGGCGACTTTGGCGTTGGTGGCGGTCTGTGCGTCGAGTTCGGCGAAGAGGCGGGCGAATCCGCGCATGCGTCAGCCGGAGAGGCCAGGCAGGGTGCCGAACAATTTTTGCTTGAAGGCCTCGTAGGCTGCGTCACGGTCGGTATAGGTTTCGCGGATGGCGTGCTCGTTGCGCGCCTGCTCGGCGCCCACGAAGGCGGCCAGTGCCTCCTTGAGCGCGGGCGTCAGGTTGCGATCGGCCGAGAGCACCACCTGCGCCACCAGCGCCGGGTCGACGTGCTTCGGCCCCGCCAGGCATAGCCGCGCCGCCGAAGGCAGGCTATCGACCAAGCCCAGCAAGGCGCGCTCGCTTTCGTGTGGGGCGAGATACGTGGCGTCCGGCAGGCGCGCGATGAGCGGCGGCTCGTCCGCCGGCGGCGGCTCCCAGGCGGCCGCGATGTAGTGCGCATGCAGGGTGTCGGTGGCGGCTACCGCGCGGAACACGCAGCCGACCCAGACGCCGTCTCTCCAGCGACGTGTCAGCCGGGGCATGACTTCCTGCACAAAGCGCTGGTGGATGATGCGATCCATGAGTGGCATCGATTATGCCGCCGATTCGGCCGCCGCGTCGAGAGCAGGCGGCGGCGCAGGCGGCAGCGCAGGTGGCGGCGCAGGCGACGGCGCAGGCGGCAGCACAGGCGGCGCGGCCGCTGGCTCCGCTGTGTCGGCGCCGGTTTCGCCGGAAAACTCGGTTTCGAAGGCCTGTGCTTCGAGTCCGCGGCCGGCCAGCCAGCGCACCATCACCGGTACCTGGCCGTGGGTGACGATCACGCGCTCGGCGCCGGTGGCCTCGATGGCGCGCATCAGGCCCGGCCAATCGGCATGGTCGGAAAGCACAAAGCCGCGGTCGACGGCGTTGCGTCTTCTTGCGCCGCGCAGCTGCATCCAGCCGGAGGCGAAGGCGTCCGAATAGTCGCCGCAGCGCTTCAACCAGACGCTGCCCTGCACCGAGGGCGGCGCCAGTACCAGCGCGCGCTTGAGATCGTCCTTGTCGATGACCTCGCTGGCCGTGCGTGTGGCCGGCAGCGCTACGCCGCTTTGGCGATAGGCGGCATTGAGACTCTCTGCGGCGCCGTGGCAGAGGATCGGCCCGATCGACGCATCCACCATCGCGAGGATGCGCTGCGCCTTGCCCAACGAATAGGCGAACAGGACGCTGGCGCGGCCGGCAGCGGCATTGGCCGCCCACCAGGCGTTGATTTCTGCGGCGATCGCCGCCTGCGGTTTCCAGCGATAGACCGGCAGGCCGAAGGTGGATTCGCTGATGAAGGTGTGGCAACGCACCGGCTCGAACGGTGCGCAGGTGGCGTCCTCGGCGGCGAAACCGGGCGCGGCCTTGTAGTCGCCGGATGCGACCCATACGCACCCCGCATGCTCGATGCGGACCTGGGCCGAGCCCAGCACATGGCCGGCCGGGTGCAGCGACACGCGCACCCCGTTGATGGTGGTCGCCTCGCCGTAGGCTAGCGTCTGCAGGCTGATGGCGCCGAGCCGTGCCCGCAACACTTGCGCGGAAGGCGCGGCGGCCATGTAGTGGCGGTGACCGCTGCGCGCATGGTCGCTGTGCGCATGGGTGATGACCGCGCGCTCGACCGCGCGCCAGGGGTCGATGTAAAAGTCGCCGGCCGGGCAGTACATGCCTGCGGGGCGCAGCACGACCAGATCGCTTGGCAGGAATGAGTCCATTGATGTGAAGTGGGTGGCCATCGACAAGGCGCCGCCATGCGTGTGAAAGCGCGAGACAGCGCGATGGTGAATCTCGTCAAGGCACTGTAACATCGGCGCTGCGCCTGTTGCCAAGCGGCGCCATGCATCGGAGACGAATCGATGACCGTATTTTCCTGCGTCGTTGCGTGCGCCTTCGCTGTGGCTTCTGCCATGCCGGTCGCGGCACAACAAGCCTGGCCGAATCGCCCGATCAAGGGGATCAACCCATTCGCCGCCGGCGGCCCTTCGGATGTGCTCGGGCGCCTGATCGGTGAGAAGCTGGCGCAACGCCTGGGCCAACCCTTTCTGATGGAGAACCGCCCCGGCGCCGCCGGCAACAGGCCCGAATATGCCATGGCGCCCGCATGAGCAAACCGGCACCGCTCAACGCAGCAGGCGACGAGTTCGTGCGTGTGCTGGCGGCGCACGGCAGCCTGCATCACTACCCGAAGAACGCCGTCATCATCACCGAAGGCGACATCTCCAACTCGCTCTACGTGATCGTCTCCGGCCGTCTCAAGGTGTTCATGAGCGACCCCGAAGGCCGCGAAGTGGTGCTCGACATGCTGGGCCCCGGCCACTATGTCGGCGAAATGGCCTTCGACGACCTGCCGCGCTCGGCCTCGGTGATGACGGTGGAGCCTTGCGGACTTTCAGTGCTGTCCGGCGCGCAGTTTCGTGAATTCGTTATCGCCAATCCGGACGCGACCACTCATTTCATCCGCGCGGTGATCCGGCGTGCGCGCATGGCCAACGAGAAAATCCGCGGCTTGGCCCTGATGGATGTGTACGGCCGGGTGGCGCGCCTCTTGGTCGAGCAGGCGGTCGAGAAGGAAGGCAAGCGGGTGGTGGAGGACTACCACTCGCAACACGACATCGCCGGCATCGTCGGTTGCTCGCGCGAGATGATCAGCCGCATCTTCAAGGACTTGGTCAGCGGCGGCTACGTCACCATCGAAGGCCGCCGCATCGTGCTGCAAAAGCCGCTGCCGAGCCGCTGGTAGCTCTTCGCCCAGGCATCCGGGCGCCGGCGATGACGATCGCCTGAATTGTTGCGCAGCAGTACACAGTGTGAATATTCACGCCGACACGGTCAACTCGGTCACAGCCGGCCAAGCACCGGCGCCGTAACCTTGTTTCACGGTTTCGGGTATGTCAAACGGCAGCCCGGGACCCGAAAGTGAAACCAGACAGCGGAGGGAATCATGCGGAATTTTCAGAATCGTGACAGCGCACCGTTCAGGAATGGCGCTTCCAATCTTGCCGAATCCGGAGCGGGCGAGGGCGCACCGATGAACCCACGCAAGGCGCGCATGCTGCGCGAACTGCGCGACTACGGCGTCGACACCGGGCTCATGTCCGGCGTCTGGAAATTCGCCGTCGCGGCTGCGGTGGGAGCGGCGCTGCTGTTCGCCACGCCGATGGCGCGGGGTGATTTGGCGGCCAGTCCGGCCCTGGTCACGCTCACGCTCCCGCTTACGCTCTGAATCCCGTCGGGGCCGGCATGCGCCGGCGTGCAAGCGGGAAGGTGTTTCGCTGAAGGATGCAAGGGTGAAGCGCGCCCTTGTGCCGCGTCACTGTCTCTCCGCCCTCCGGCGCTTGGGCGCGCTGCCTATCCGGCCCCCGGCGCCCGCCGCGCCCCCGGCCACACCGGCAACCCCGACAGCAGTTGCACCACCCCCGCAGTCAGGCCCATGCCTACGCCAAGCTGCACCGCCGGGGAGTACGAGCCGAACATGTCGAACAGGAGCCCGCCGCCGAAGGCGCCGAGCGAACTGCCCAACTGATGGCTCATGAAGGCGATGCCGCCCACCATCGCCTGCCACTTCAAGCCGAACATCTCGGCCACCGCACCCGAGACCAAGGGCGCCACGCCCAGCCACAGAAAACCCATGATGGCCGCGAAAAGAAGTGTGCTTTCGGTAGTCGGCAAAGCGGAGAAATACCAGCCCAGGGCGAGTGAGCGGACGATGTAGATGAGCCCGAGCAGCACCGGCTTGGACCAGCGCCCCCCGGCCCAACCGAAGAACAAGCTGCCCATGACGTTGAAAGCCCCTATGGTGGCAAGCGCCTTGGCCGAGAGCATCGGGTCCTGGCCGCACAGCGCCAGATACGAAGGCAGGTGGGTGGTGAGAAACACCAGCTGCAGGCCGCAGACGAAATACGCGATCGACATGATCATGAACGGCACATGCCTGAAGGCCGAGAGCATGACCGCCGTGCCGCTGGAGGCGTCGGCGCGGTGCGCGCCGGCCGCAGGAATCACCACCTTGTCGACGCGGCCGGCGATCCACGCCGCCGGAATGATGATCATCGCCATTGCCGCAAAGCCGAACACGCCGGCGCGCCAGCCGAAGTCCGCGTTCAGGGCCTGGCCGATCGGCGCGGCGAACATCGGCCCCAGCGAGCCCGCCGCCGAAACTATGCCCAGCACCGAGCTGCGCTTGGCCGCCGATACCGGACGCGAGGCGACCGCCATCGCCATGCCCGAGCCGACGCAGGCGAGCGCGGCGCCGATGCAAATGCCGGCGCCCAACATCACGGCCGTAAATCCGCCCGCCGACGCCAGCACCACCAGCCCCAGTACGTAGACCACCGCTCCGCCAGTCATCACCGCGCGAAAGCCGTAGCGCACCGCCCAGGCGCCAGCCACCGGCTGCAGGAAGCCCCACACCAGGTTTTGCACCGCGATGGCGAGGGTGAAATCGGCCATCGCGAGCGACAGGTCCTTGACCGCCGGCTGCACGAACAGGCCCAGGCTCTGACGCAGACCCATGGCGATCGTGAGCAGCACCGAAGCGCCGACTAAGATGGCGGTGTGGGTACGCAGCGGCGAGGAGTTGGGCACGGATAAGCGAGGCTGTGGTTCGAGCGGGCATAGTAGTGCACCTTGTGGTGCGCGGCTACTCGGATAGGCTGCGCTCGGATGGGATGCATGCAGATAGGCTGCACGCAGAAAGGCGGCTTGCAGAAAGGCGGCTTGCAGATTGGCTGCACGCAGATAGGCTGCGCCGCGATCACCGGGCGGTGCGCCAACCCGCTTTTCACGCAGCGGGGCGCTTTTGCAGCAGGTACTTCTGCATGCCTTCCATCACCAATTCGCCGCGCTGGTTGTGCACCGTCGAGCGCATGGTCAAGACGCCGGTTGTGCGTTGGGGTACCAGCTCGGCGATTTCCAGTGCGCAGTAGAGCGTGTCGCCGACGAACACCTTGCCCAGAAAGCGGCTGCTCTGCTCGATGAAGCCCTTGAGCGAGTCCTCCACCATGTGCGGGAACATGCCCGCACCGGGGCAGGTTTGCGCCACCACCTGGAAGCCGTGCGCGAGCATGTGCGGCATGCCGCGGGCGCGGCAATACTCGACGTCGTAGTGCACCGGATGGTTGTCGCCGCTGGCCAACGAAAACGCGGCGAACAGACCGTCGGTCATGGTGCGCGAAGGCAGGTTGAACCGTTCGCCGATCTTGAAGTCGTCGAAGTAGCGGGTCTCGCACAGGCGATGGTTGCGCGGATCGAATCTGGTTTCGGCGTTCATGACCGGCATGTCCTTGTTCGGTGGTTGGAGCGTGTGGGGGTTTTCGCGCGAGGCGCTCGAGGTGAATCTGCTCAGACCATGCAACATGAATGCCGCTACAGCATTTCCAGTGGCGAGGCAAGGCGGGGCGGCGGAAACAGCCGGTCGAGTTGCGCCAGCTGATCCGCATCGAGGGTGTGGTCGAGCGCGCCGGCGTTCTCCCGCAAGCGCGTCCGATTTCCCGTTTTGGGAATCGCAATCACCCCATCGTTTGCAAGCAACCAGGCCAGCGCCGCCTGCGCGGGCGTCATGCCATGGTTATGGGCAAACCTGATCAATCCCGCATGCCGGAGCAATTGCGCCTGCTCGATCGGCGAATAGGCCATCACCGGTATCTTGCGTTCGGCCAGCCACGGCAGCAAGTCCCATTCCGGACCACGCCGCGCAAGGTTGTAGAGGATCTGGTTTGCGGCCGTCGCACGCCCGGGGGCAATCGACCACCATTCGCGCATGTCGGCGATGTCGAGGTTGGAGACGCCGAAGTGGCGGATCTTGCCGGTGGCCTGCAAGGCCTCGAAGCCGGCGATGGTGTCGGCAAACGGCACGTTGCCGCGCCAATGCAACAGGTACAAGTCGATCCGGTCCGTGCCCAGACGTTTCAGGCTGCGCTCGCAGGCCGCCACCACGCCCAGGCGCGAAGCGTTGTGGGGGTATACCTTGCTGACGACGAAGGCTTCATCGCGGCGCCCGGCCAGCGCCTTGCCCACCAGTTCTTCGGCGGCGCCTGCGCCGTACATCTCCGCAGTGTCGATCAGCCTCAAGCCCAAATCCAGACCCTCGCGCAGGGTTGCGATTTCCTCGGCACGGGTGGCGCGGCTGTCGCCGATATGCCAGGTGCCTTGCCCGAGCGCGGGCACCATTTCTCCGGAGGGAAGGCGGACGGTTTTCATGGTGCTTGGCGCTCACGCGAGCCGCCGTAGGGTGGGTAATGGTGGGCTTGGCGCGTGCGGATGGGGTCGCCGTAGGATGCTAGCATGCCCTCTATGGTGGGTTTCATCTCTTGAGTCGATCGGGGCATCGCAATGGGCATCAGGACGGGCGCACAGTATCTGGCAGGCTTGCAGGCGAAGCCGCGCGACGTATGGATACGCGGAAAAAAGGTGGGCGATGTCACGATCCATCCGGCCTTTGCCAGGCCGGCCGCGCATATCGCCAAGCTCTACGACATGCAGCACGACCCGGCGCTGCAGGACACGCTCACCTACACCAGCCCGACCACCGGCGACCGGGTCGGCACCGCCTTCATGATGTCGAAGACGATGGACGATCTGGTCAAGCGGCGCCGCGCTTTCCAGATCTGGGCCGAGAGTTCCTTCGGTCTGCTCGGCCGCTCGCCCGACTTCCTCAACACCACCGTGATGGCCTTTGCCGAGTCGCCCGGCGTGTTCGAGGAAATGGGGCCGCGTTTCGCCGA
>JAYVST010000118.1:0-7403 GCA_043775255.1 Burkholderiales bacterium | reverse complement strand
CGCTTCACCAATTCGACCCAGGATCCCGCAATGCCAAATGCAACAACCCGGGATGGCGTGCGCCTCCACTATGAAGAAGCCGGATGCGGAACCCCGCTGATCTTCGTGCATGAATTCGCCGGCGACTGGCGCAGCTGGGAGGCGCAGATGCGCTTTTTCTCGCGCTACTACCGCGTGATCACCTACAGCGCGCGCGGCTTCAGGCCTTCGGACGTTCCAGCCGACGCCGCGATGTATTCGCAGACCCATGCGCGCGACGATGTCATCGCCGTGCTCGACCACCTGAAGATCGACCGCGCCCATATATGCGGCCTCTCGATGGGCGGCTTCGCCACCCTGCATGTGGGCATCGCTTATCCGGAACGGGCGCTCTCGCTGGTGATCGCCGGCTGCGGCTATGGCGCGGCTGCCGGCGAGAAAGAGAAGTTCCAGAAGGAATGCGAAGTCGCGGCGCAATCGTTCGAAGACCAGGGTGCAAAGGCCGCGCAGCAATATGCGATCGGCCCCACCCGCGTGCAGTATCAGAACAAGGACCCGCGCGGTTGGGCCGAATTCGCGCAGCAACTCACCGAGCACGACTGGAAGGGCCAGGCCAACACCATGCGCGGAGTGCAGATGAAACGGCCTTCCCTGTGGGAACTGGTGGACGACATGAAGCGCATCGTCGCGCCAACGCTTATTGTCACCGGCGACGAAGATGATCCATGCCTGGAGCCGGCCTTGCTGATGAAGCGCTCGATCGCAGCCTCGGGGTTGGTCGTGCTGCCGCAAGCCGGACACACCATCAATCTGGAAGATCCGGAGCCGTTCAACCGCGCGCTGCTCGATTTCTACATGCGGGTCGAGACCGGGCGCTGGGTCAGCCGCGACACGCGTTCCACAACATCCGGCATACTCGGGTTTCGCAAGTGAGTTGTCGCGTCCCGACGCCGTGGGCAATAGTCATGCTGCAGCAACAACCAGAAAGGAATCGACCATGAAGCCGCTCAAGAACCTGTTTTTCTCACTCATCGCGTGCCTTGGACTGGCAGGGCCGGCGTGGACCATGCCGGTGGCTAATTCCGCGTCCGAGTTTTCCGGGGTCCAGGGGCAGGACGGCTGGAGCTACGGGTTCTTCAATCTGACCGCACAAGGCAGCGGCTACACGCCGGCGGGCTTCACGCAGTTCGACACATTCAACAGCGCCGAGAATCGCTGGCAAGCCAGCGACAGCCAGGTGGATCCGCGCAACAACTTCTACCTCACCATCAATCAGGAGGGAGGCCATCCAACCGGGATTACGCCGGATAGCCAGGACAACATCATTTGGGCGGTGCGCCGCTACACCAGCGAAGTCGACGGTCCGGTGTCGATCGCCTACGACTTCCACAAGGTCAATACCAACCCCGACGCCGGCGGCGTCACCGGCCACATATTCGTCGACGGTGTCGAAATATTCAACGCGCTTATCGCCAGCACGGATGCGGCCGGCCTGCAGGGCTCGATACTTCGCACAGTCAGTGTGGGCAGCGTGATCGATTTCGCCATCGACCCGGTCGGTTTTCAGACTATTCGCGACATTCCGGCGTCGGCACGGGCCGACGGTTCGGCGTTTTCTGCGGTGATCTCGACCACCGGCATACCCGAGCCCGGTTCGGCGGCATTGGCAGGTCTGGGCGTAGCGCTGCTCGCATGGTCGCGGCGCGCGCTTACAACGCGGGATCGCGCACCCGCACCTCGCGCTGGAACACCTCGAGGCAGTGCGCCTTGGCGCGGATGAAGGCATCCGAGGTCAGGGTCTCGGGGTGACGCGGGCGCGGCGCATCGAAATGCACCACTTCGGCGATGCGGGTCGGCCGGCGCGTGAGCATCAGCACCTGATCGGCCAGATACACCGCCTCGTCAAGATCATGCGAGACCAGCACCATGGTGGTCCCGGTCGCCGCGAAAATGTCCTGCAGCTTGTCGCGCATGAAAAGCGTCATCTCGTAGTCGAGCGCGGAGAACGGTTCGTCGAGAAACAACACCTCCGGGTGAACCGCCAGCGAACGCATGATCGACACCAGTTGCTGCTGCCCGCCCGACAATTCGTAAGGGTAGCGGTTCAGGTCGAAGCGGATGTCGAAGGACTGCACCAGTTCAGCGGTGCGCGCGTCGCATTCACCCCTGGACACCCCGGCGATCTTGAGCGGGTACTTGATGTTGTCGATCGCGCGCTTCCAGGGAAACAATGCATCGCGGTAGTTCTGGAAAACGTAGCCGATCACCGTCTGCGCCAGGGTCTTGCCGTCGAACAGCGCTTCGCCCGCATCCATCGGCAACAGGCCCGCCACCATGTTGATCATGGTCGACTTGCCGCAGCCGTTGGGCCCGAAGATCGAAGTGATCTTCCCTTTGGGCAGATCGAGGTCGAAATTGGTGTAGAGCGCTTGCCCGGCGAAGCTCTTGGTCAGGCCGCGGATGGTGATGTGCGTATCCGGCGCCGCACGACGCGCCTGTCCGGCCGGCAGGGCTTCCGGCGCGTTCATGACCCGGCCCTCATTTACCACCCCAATGAATGAAGCGCCGCTCGATCACGATGAAGATCAGGTTCAGCCCATAGCCCAGGACGCCGGCGCCGAAAATGGTCGCGTACATCTCCGGCATGTTGAAGATCATTTGCGCGTTGATCACGCGTTGGCCCAAGCCGTCGGTGGAACCGATGAACATCTCGGCGACGATCACGATCACCAGAGAAAACGACACGCCCGAACGCATGCCAACAAAGGTTTGCGGCAGGGATTCAAGCAGCGTCACGCCCATCATCACGCGCATCGGCGAGGCGCCCATCACGCGGGCCGCCGCCTGCCGCGTCTTGCGCGCGTTCATCACGCCATACGCCGTGTTGAACAGGATCAGGAGACCCGCGCCGAATGCCGCCACCGCGATCTTGGTGCTCTCGCCCACACCCAGGATCACCAGGAACAAAGGAAACAACGCCGATGCGGGAGTGGAGCGGAAGAAATCGATCACGAATTCGAGTGAGCGATACACACGCACCGATGAGCCGAGCATCAGGCCTAGCGGCACGCAGACCGCCACCGCTATGGCGAACGCGAGCAGCGTGCGGCGGATGGTAATTACAAAATCCTTCATCAGGTTGCCGCCGACGAACCCGTCCCATATCGCTTTCGCGGAAGCTTGCGGCGACGGCAGCAGCACCGGGTCGATCACCTTCGCCCATGCCACCAGCCACCAGATGAAAATGAAGGCGATCACCCCGACTGCGGGGGTCAGGGCATTGGCCAGCCGGCCCCCGAGGGTGTCCTTCAAGTCGTGCCGCCAATCAGTAGGTCTTGAGCATGGTCTTGACCTCCACCTTGGATTTCACCAATCCATAGGCGGTGGCCTGGTCGACCAGATTCTGGAAGTCGGCGATTTCCTGCGGCTTCAAATCCTTGACCATGTTGTAGTACGACAGCGGAACCGTCGGGGCGATCGCGGCGGCGGTATTCATGTGCTTGGTGAGCAGTTCGCGCGCCTTCGGATCGTTGTTGCCGTCGTTGAGCGCTTTGGCCCACGCGCGCGCCAGGCGCTCGGCGACTTGCGGGCGCTCCTGCATGAATTTCACGCTCATCACACCACCGGCTAACACCGCACATGCGTCGGGACGGCCGAGCATGTACTTGGCGATGAGCCCGCTCTCGAGCTTGCGCCCGATGCCCTGCGCCACCATCATGCTGACGATGGGCTCCAGCGTATAGGCGGCGTCGAACTGGCCGCCTTGCAGGGCGCCCATGTGCACGCTCATCTGCTGCTCCTGCATGCTGTAGTCCTTCTCGTCGAGCCCGACGGCCTTGAGCACGCCCTTGGCGACGAACAGGTTGCCCGGCCCGGGCGCAGACATGATGCGCTTGCCTTTCAGGTCGGCGAGCGACTTGATGCTGGTGTTCGAGGCCGGCACCACATAG
The DNA here is from genome assembly GCA_043775255.1 of Burkholderiales bacterium. Lineage (GTDB taxonomy): Bacteria > Pseudomonadota > Gammaproteobacteria > Burkholderiales > JAEUOS01 > JAEUOS01. The sequence goes on along the minus strand of JAYVST010000118.1, from coordinate 3,474 downwards.
GCTTCGAGCTGGTATTTCGCGTTCTGGCAGTTGATCGAAAAGTACTGCAGGGTGTTCGGTCGCAATGCGTTGATGTTCGCGCCTTCGAGCGAGAGCAGGTTCGATGCGGTATCAAGGTCGCCCTTGACCAGCCCCTGCACAATCAACGGATGGGTGGCCAACGGAATGCCTTCGACATCCAAGTTCTCGGCGGCGAAATAGCCGCGCTCCTTGGCGATGAAATAGGGCATGGCCGAGGATGCGATGAACAGACCCATCTTCACCTTTTCCTGGGCAAGCGCAGAATTGCAAAAGACACTTCCCATGGTCAGGACAAGCACCGCTGACGCGATTTTCAAGCTCCGCATGACACTCCTCTTCGAAATATGGATTGGAACACGGGCGCGCTGCGCGCCGCATTTGTCCGGACAAGATACCACAGGGTCTGGCCGCATGAAACCACGTTCTGGATGCAGGCAATGTCATGCGTGCCACCAGGCCTTGAGGATGATCGCTGTCACGGAAAACTACTCATGCAACCGCAAAGAAAGCTCTGGGCCACGAACGCATTTTCAATCGCCCGATGGCGCGCCCAAGCATAGTTCGGCTCAGCCGGAATGATCGCGAACGTGTCTTTTGCAAATGCAGTGGCCGTGCATTAAACTCCCCCGGTCGATCGTTAGCGCGCAGCACACTCAGCGTGCGGACGCGAAGCACCAGCGGTTTGCCGTCCCGCCGGTTCGTGGTCCTGCCAGGTCCGCTCGATCGCCCGCCCGGCATCGGCGCCCATTGCAAACTCCGGAGATTCAAATGCATCCTGAAGGAATCGGCGCATCAGTCCTGCGCCGCGAGGACCGACGCTTTCTGACCGGCTGCGGTCAGTATGTTTCCGATCTCGTCATGGAAGGAGAGTTGCACTGCGCCTTCGTGCGCTCGCCGCACGCGCACGCGCGCATCGCCTCGATAGACAAGGCAGCGGCATTGGCGTCGCCGGGCGCGATCGCCGTATTCACCGGCGCCGACATGGCGACCGACCGCGTCGGCGCCATGGTGCCACTGTGGCAGATTCCGGGTGTCGATGGCAAGGTGATGAACGAGCCGCCACGCTGGGCGCTCTCGCGCGGCACGGTGCGGCACGTGGGCGAAGCCGTCGCGGTGGTGGTGGCGACGACCCGCAACCAGGCGCACGACGCGGCCGAAAAGGTCGAGGTCGAATGGCAGCCCCTGCCGGCCACCGTCGATGTGCGCGACGCCGCCCGGCCGGATGCGCCGCAACTGCACCCGGAAGCGCCCGGCAACCTGTGCGTGCGCTTCCAGCGCGGCGCCAAGGCGCCGGTCGACGAAGCGTTCGCCAGGGCCGCGCACAAGGTGTCGGTCGAGATCATCAACCATCGCATCATCTGCGCCGCGCTCGAGCCGCGCGCGGTGATCGCCGTCGCCTCGCCCACCCGCGGCCTCGATGGTCATGCGGTGACGATCTGGTCGTCCACCCAGGTGCCGCACCATATCCGCAAGCTGGTGTCCGAAGAGCTCGCCCTGCCGGAGAACTCGGTGCGCGTTATCGCGCCCGATGTCGGCGGCGGCTTCGGCACCAAGGGCAAACACTACCCCGAGGAAACCGTGCTGGCCTGGGCGGCACGCAAGCTGGAAAAGCCGCTCAAGTGGGTGTCGACGCGCAGCGAAGCCTTCGTCAGCGACTATCACGCGCGCGACCACTCCACCCATGCCGAACTGGCGCTCGACGCCGACGGGAAATTTCTCGGCCTGCGCGTGCAAACCATCGCCGCCGTCGGCGCCTACGTTTCCACTGTCGGCGCGGCCGTGCCCACCACCGTGTACACCGCAGTGCTGTCGGGTCCGTACCGCATCCCGGCGATTTTTGCCGAAGTGCGCGCGACCTTCACCAATACGGTGCCGACCGATGCCTATCGTGGTGCAGGCCGCCCCGAAGCCTGCTTCGTGCTCGAACGTCTGGTCGAAGAAGCGGCGCACCAGACCGGCATCGACCGCATCGAATTGCGCCGACGCAATTTCATTCCGGTTGCCGCCATGCCCTACTCGACGCCGGTGGGACCGACCTACGACACCGGCGATTTCATCCGTCTGTTTGAACGGGCCCTGGTACTGGGCGACCATGCCGGCTTTCCGGCGCGCCGCGCCGAAGCCGCCAAGAAGGGATTGATGCGCGGCTTCGGCATCGCCTACTTCGTGGAAAGCTCGGGCGTGGCGCCCTCGAAGTACGCCGGCATGTTCGGCGCTCGGGCCGGCTTTTTCGATTCTGCCGACATCCGCGTCGCCGCCGACGGCAGTCTCCTGGTCATGTGCGGCACGCACAGCCACGGCCAGGCTCACGCCACCACTTTTCCGCAGGTGCTCGCCTCACGTATCGGCGTGCCGCTGTCCATGATCGAGCTGATCGAGGGCGACACCGGCCGCGTGCCTTACGGCACCGGCACCTTCGGCTCGCGCTCGATGGTGATCGCCGGTTCAGCGATCTATATGGCCGCCGACAAGATCCTCCACAAGGCGAAGAAGCTGGCTGCCCATATGCTGGAGGCTGCCGATAGCGATGTCGAACATGACGTCGTCAACGGCGTGGGTGAGTTTCGCGTCAGCGGCACCGACCGCAAGGTCGGCTGGCCGGAAGTCGCGCGCGCCGCCACCTATGCGCACAACCTGCCGCCCGGCATGGAGCCGGTGCTGCACGAGAATGCGTTCTTCGACCCCACCAACCTCACCTGGTCGAACGGCGCCCAGGCCTGCGAACTGGAAATCGACCCGGCCACCGGCGTGACGCGCATCATCTCCTACATCGGGGTCGACGATATCGGCACCGTCATCAACCCGATGGTGGTCGACGGCCAGGTGCACGGCGCCATCGCGCAGGGCATCGGCCAGGCGCTCTTCGAAGAGGCGGTGTACGACCGCGACAGCGGCCAGCTCTACACCGGCTCGTTCATGGACTACACGCTGCCGCGCGCCGACAACCTGCCCTTCTTCATTTCGGAGACCGACGAGAGCCAGCCCTGCACCCACAACCCGCTCGGTGTGAAAGGCTGCGGTGAATCGGGCACCATCGGCGCGCCGGCCTCGATCACCAGCGCAATGCGCGATGCACTGGAAGGGCTGGCCGTCACCAACCTGGATATGCCGTTCACGCCGAACAAAGTGTGGCGCGCGATCCGCGACGCCAGGGCGGCCAGGGCCGTCACCTGAACGGCACGGCACACCCCACCGAAGAGTCGATCCGATGAACCAAACCGGCGCCGCAGCCGATTCTGAGGCGCAGGTTGAAGCCGAGCTGCGCGCCGTGGCGAATCTGCGTGGCAGGGTCGTCGCCGAACCGATCGCTGCTGCAACTTGCCGCGCGTGGATCGCCGAATTTTTCGCCAACCCCCGATCAGCGGTGTGGCCAATCGCAGGGCAGCGTTCGGTCCGTCGGTGAAACCCTCTGCATGCTCCCGCCCGTGCACCTGCTTCTGGCACGCTCGTTGC
>JAYVST010000117.1:0-4839 GCA_043775255.1 Burkholderiales bacterium | reverse complement strand
GGCGATGCCGATGAACACCGCATACTCCAGTTGCACCACCAGGGTTGCGAAAAAGGTCACTGCCAGCACCACCTGCTCGTGGCGCGGGCCTTTGAAGATAGCGGCGATTTCCTTGCGGTCGATCAGGCCCCACGCCACCAGGAACAGCACGCCCGCCATTGCCGCCAGCGGCAGATAAGTGATCCAGCCGGCGATGAGCGCTAAGAGCAGCACCAGGAAGCCGGAGGCGAACACGGCCGCCAGCGGCGTCCTGGCGCCGGCGTCGAAATTCAGGCCGCTGCGAGTAAACGATCCCGAGGAGGGATAGCCGGACAGAAAACTGCCGGCGATATTGCTCAGGCCCTGGCCGATGACTTCCTGGTTGTTGTCGATCTTCTGTCCGGAACGCAGGGCGACGGCGCGCGCGATGGCAATCGCCTCGGTCAGCGCGAGCACGGCGATCACCGCGCCGCTGGCCGCCAGCCGGGCCCAGGTGGCGGGGTCGAAGCTGGGCAAAGACAGGCGCGGCAGCGCCGCCGGCAACGCGCCCACGGTCGGTACATGGCCGAACCAGGCGGCCAGCAAGGCGGATGCGACCATGCCGACGATCATGTGCGGCCAGGCCCGGTTGATGCGCCGGCACAGCAGCGCCGCCCCGAGCGCGGTAGCGCCGACGGCCGCGATATGCCAGTCGGATTGCGGCAGGAGGGCAAAGGCTTCGCTCAGCTGGTCGAAAAATCCGGTCGCCCGGGTACCCGTGAGGCCGAGGAAGTGCTTCAGCTGGCTGGCGCAAATAAGAAACGCCGCGCCGCTGGTGAAGCCCACCACCACGCTGTGCGAAATGTAGTGCGCGAGTCGGCCGAGGCGCGCCAGGCCGATCGCCAGTTGCACCGCGCCGACCATGAAGCCGAGCGTGAGCGCCAAGGTGATGTAGACCGGGCTGCCGGGCACAGCCAAGGGCGAAAGCGCCGAGAACACCACGATCGAGATCGCCGCTGTCGGCCCCGACACCAGATGCAGGCTCGATCCGAACAGAGCCGCGACCACCGCCGGCCCGATCGCGCAATACAACCCGTATTCCGGCGGCAAACCCGCGATGGCGGCATAGGCGATGCCTTGCGGCAGCACCAGCAGCGCGCCGGTGAGGCCGGCCACCGCGTCCTCGCGCAGCGAATGACGCGTCACCAGATGCCGCCAGGCCTGCCAGGGAGCCCAGACGCTCACTGCGTTCTACCGGTGCGTATCGCCGACATAGTCGTGCAAGCGGGTATCGACATGCGAGACGCGGTATTCGACCGGCCGGTCGTGGTAGCCATAGGCGACGCGGCGGATCACCAGCACCGGCAGCGCGGCCGGCAGCCCGAGCGCTGCGGCCACCTCGCGCGGCGCGATGCCCGAGGAGAGTCTCTGCGTCGTACGCAGAACCGTGACGCGGTATTCGTCCTGGTACAGGTTGTAGAGCGTGCTGGAGCGCTCGCGCAGCCGCTTTTCCGACAGGCGCGCAAACAGCGCCTCGGGCAGGGTGATGTCGTCTTGCATGATGGCGCGGCCTTCGAGCGAGAGCGTGTTGCGGAAGCGGATCGCGCGGTCACCCTCGTGCAGGCCGAGCCGCTCTGCGGCCGCGCGGCCCATGCGGGTGCGTTCGAAATCGACAAGGCGCACTGCGGGATACTGCTTGTAGCCGTCCTGGCGCTCGATGTGAAAAAAATGGAACAGCAAGCGGTCGCGGTTATGGGTGGCGACGAAGGTGCCGCGCCCCTGCTGGCGCACCAGCATGTTCTGTGCGACCAGTTCGTCGACAGCGCGGCGGATGGTGCCGATGGCGACGCCGAACTCCGCCTTGAGACGCGCTTCCGCAGGAATCGCCGTGCCCGGCTGCCACGTGCCCTGGGCCAGGCGGCGCGTCATCGCGCGGGCGATTTCGCGGTATACCGGTCCGCCGGCCGACATGTCCGCAGTCAGCCCGGAAGGCGGCGGCTCGATGGCAGGGCGGGCGATGGGCTTTCTGGGCAGGCGAGCGGCCACGGAAACAATACGGAAATGAACGAGCCGAGTCTAGCCTTGCCTGGCCGAAAATTCAACCAACTCATCTAGTTGACTTGATTGACCGGCCGAGAGTACCCTTCGCGATGCACTTTTCACCGCAAGGAAAACCGAGATGAACCACTTCGTATTGCACGACGCGACCGATACCGTCGCCGTGGTCGTTGTCGAAGGCATCAAGGCCGGGATGGACCTGACCGGCTGGATCATGGACGAAAATCGCCACATCAAAATGACCGCCGCCCAGGACATTCCGATCGGCCACAAGATCGCCTTGAAGGACCTGAAAAGCGGCGCTACCGTCATCAAGTACGGCGTCGACATCGGCAAGGTTGTGCAGGACATCAAGGCGGGCGAACATGCCCACGTACACAATATCAAGACCAAACGGTGGTAATCGAGATGATCGATTCAAAGACGACCTTCCTGGGCTACCGGCGTGAAAACGGCCGCGTCGGCGTGCGCAACCATGTGATCATCCTGCCGGTCGATGACCTGTCGAACGCCGCCTGCGAGGCGGTGGCGCACAACATCAAGGGCGCGATCGCGATTCCGCATCCGTATGGGCGGCTACAGTTCGGCGCCGACCTCGACCTGCATTTCCGCACCCTGATCGGCACCGGTTGCAACCCGAATGTCGCCGCCGTGGTGGTGATCGGCATCGAAGACGGCTGGACCAAGAAAATCGTCGACGCCATAGCCACCACCGGCAAACCGGTGGTCGGCTTCGGCATCGAAGGCTACGGCGACCACGAGACCATCAAGCGCGCCTCCCGCATGGCCAAGGAATATGTGCAAATGGCCAGCGAAAAGCAGCGCGAGGCCTGCCCGATCTCGGAACTGTGGGTGTCCACCAAGTGCGGGGAATCGGACACCACCTCCGGCTGCGGCGCCAACCCCACCGTGGGTGCGGCGTTCGACAAGCTGCATCCGCTGGGCAACTATCTCTGCTTCGGCGAGACCTCGGAGATTACCGGCGGCGAGTCGATCGTCGCCGCGCGTTGCGCGAACGACAAGGTGCGCGAGCAGTTCATGTTCATGTTCAACCGCTACCAGGACCTGATCGATCGCCACAAGACCAACGACCTTTCCGACAGCCAGCCGACCAAGGGCAACATCGCCGGCGGCTTGACCACGATCGAGGAAAAGGCGCTCGGCAACATCCAGAAGATCGGCAAGAAATGCACCGTCGACGGCGTCATCGACAAGGCGGAGATGCCGACCCATCCCGGTCTCTGGTTCATGGACTCTTCATCCGCCGCCGCCGAGATGGTGACCCTGTGCGCCGCCTCCGGCTTCGCGGTGCATTTCTTCCCCACCGGCCAGGGCAACGTGATCGGCAACCCGATCCTGCCGGTCATCAAGATCTGCGCCAACCCGCGCACGGTGCGCCTGATGAGCGAGCATGTCGACGTCGACACCTCGGCCCTCTTGCAGTCCGAACTCACGCTCGAAGGCGCGGGCGACAAGCTGCTCGAATGCATGCTGCGCACCGCCAACGGCCGCCTGACCGCCGCCGAAGCGCTGGGCCACCGGGAATTCGTGCTGACGCGACTCTACGAGAGCGCGTAGAGTCGCGGTTCCATCAGGCGGGCGCCGTTCGCGGAACGGGCAGGCGCTGCGAATACAGGGTCTCAGGAAATGCGCGCACACAGAGTTGCCGATTGCCCGCAACGCCATGGTTAGGGTAGGGCTCGACGCGCTGCAGGCGATGGCGGAAGCGGCGCTGGAGAAAGCCGGCGCCGGGCCTGCGATGGCCCATGCGACCGCACGCGCGCTGGTCGCGGCCGAAGCGCAAGGCCTGTCCTCGCATGGCATTGCGCGAGTGCCGCAGTACTGCGGCCACCTCAAGCAGAAGCGTGCCGACGGTGCGGCAGTCGCGCGGGTGGTCAAGTCCAAAGGCGGCGCAGTGCTGGTGGATGCGGCCGACGGCCTCGCGTTTCCGGCCTGCGAGCTGGCCGTGCTCGAGGCCATCGTGCGCGCCAAGGAGAACGGCGTCGCGTTCGCCGGCGTGACCAACAGCCACCACTTCGGCGTGGCCGCCTGGCATTTGATGCCGGTAGCCGAAGCAGGTCTGGTCGGCTTCGCCTTCGGCAATTCGCCTGCGGCGATGCCGATGGCCGGCGGCAAGCGCGCCCTGCTCGGCACCAACCCGATCGCCGCGGTTTTCCCGCGCCGCGACGCAGCCCCGATCAGCATCGATCTTTCGCTTGCGCAAGCGGCGCGCGGCAAGATCATGATCGCCGCACAGAAGGGCGAACCGATTCCGTTCGGCTGGGCGCTGGACAAAGACGGGCAACCAACCACCGATGCAAAGGCAGCGCTCGAAGGCGTCATGCTGCCCATGGGTGGCGCGAAGGGTGCAATGCTGGCGCTGATGGTTGAGCTCATGGTGACGGCCCTGACCGGCGCGCATTTCGGCTTCGAGGCCGATTCGTTCTTCGTCGCTGCCGGAAATCGCCCGCGAATCGGCCAGGCCTTCATGGTGGTCGACCCCGGAGCGCTGGCGGGCAGCGAGGCCTATTTCGAGCGGGTTGAAACGCTGGTGGTCGCCATGCTCGGAGACTCCGGCGTTCGCCTCCCTGGCGCGCGCCGCGAAGCCCTGGCGGCGCAAGCGAACGAGCGGGGCGTCGATATCCCGGAGGCATTGGTCAGCCAGTTGCGCAAGATGGCCAGCGCTTCGTCGTAGGGGCCACATGCGACCCATATTCGGACAGGCTCTTCGTCACGCTACGGCGCGAACAACGGCTGGAAAGCGCGGCCGTGAATCATCTGTGCCGAAAGCGGGAGGATTCGTCTCGCGCGCCGTTGTCTGCG
>JAYVST010000116.1:0-4786 GCA_043775255.1 Burkholderiales bacterium | reverse complement strand
GGCGGTGGTGCATGTGGACGGCACCGCGCGGCCGCAACTGGTACGGCGCGATCGCAACGCGGCGTACTGGTCGTTGATCGAGCGCTATCGCCAGCTTTCCGGCATCCCGCTGATCCTCAATACCAGCTTCAACGTGCACGAAGAGCCGATCGTGTGCGGTCCGCATGAAGCGGCGCAGGCCTTAGCCGACCGCCGCATCGATCATCTCGCCATCGGCGACTTCTGGGTCGCCGGCGTTGCGGGGAGCAGCTGATGCAGAAGGTCTGGCTGCGTTGCCGGGAGCTCGTCGCGCAAGCGCGGCCCGCGGCCGATGTGCGCGTGATTTTCGACGTCGGGGCGCGCGATTGCGCGGAAAGCGCGGCCTTTGCCGACGCGTATCCGGCGGCGACCATCCATGCGTTCGAATGCAATCCGGCCACTCTGCCGCTGTGTCGTGCCGTCGCCGCGCGCGAACCGCGCGTCCGGCTGACCGAAAAGGCGGTGTCCGACACGGCCGGCCGGCTGACGTTTTTTCCGATCGATCCGGCCCGCTCGGTGGGTGGAATCCCCGGCGGCAATCATGGCGCTTCCTCGATCTTCGAGGCCAGCGGCGCCTATCCCGAGGAGACCTACGTGCAGAACCGGATCGACGTCGAGGCCGTGCGCCTGGACCGCTTCTGCACGGATGCCGGCATCGGCGCCATCGACATCCTGTGGATGGACGTGCAGGGCGCCGAACTGCTGGTGCTCGCGGGCTTGGGCGACATGCTGGAGCGGGTCGCCTTCATCCACATGGAGGTGGAGTTTTTCGAGATCTACAAGGGACAGGCCCTGTTTCCGGAAGTCGACCGGCTCCTGCGCGGGCGCGGTTTTCGGCTTGCCGGCTTCACCTCTTACTCGCAATACGCGGCCGACGCGATGTATATCGGGCCGGGGGTGGTTTTTCCGTTCGCGCAGGTGCGGCGCGAGTATCCTTACCTGACGCGCAATCTTGCCAAGTACCGTCGGCATCGCGCCAGGCGTGCCTTGCGGCGCTTCTTCGGCATGCGCGCGTGGCCGCAGGCGCGCGAGGCCGAAGGTTGATCGCGGCGGACCGCGCAACGGTTCGCGCAACTCCGGAGATGTGAAGATGGCATTGGTGCAGGGCGAAAAGTTGAAGGGCGGATCCAAGATGCGCACCATACCGATCCGGGTGGAGCGCTCGCCAACGCTCAAGAAGCCCGAATGGATCCGGGTCAAGGCCGGGTCGCCTTCTACCCGCTTCACCGAGATCAAGCAGATCCTGCGCGAGCACCGGCTCCATACCGTGTGCGAGGAAGCGTCCTGCCCGAACATCGGCGAGTGCTTCGGCAAGGGCACCGCCACCTTCATGATCATGGGCGACATCTGCACCCGGCGCTGTCCGTTCTGCGATGTCGGGCACGGGCGACCCAATCCGCTCGACCTCGATGAGCCGCTCAACCTCGCGAAAACCATTGCCGCGCTGAAACTCAAGTACGTCGTCATCACGTCGGTGGACCGCGATGACCTCAAGGACGGCGGTGCGAACCATTTCGTCGAGTGCATCCGTGCCGTGCGCCTGCATTCACCGGCCACGCGTATCGAGATACTGACGCCGGATTTCCGCGGCCGCATGGACCGCGCGCTGGAAATCCTCACTGCCGCGCCGCCCGACGTGATGAACCACAACCTCGAAACCGTGCCGCGCCTGTACAAGGAGGCGCGGCCCGGCTCGGACTACATGCATTCGCTGAAGCTGCTCAAGGATTTCAAGGCAGCCCACCCCGCGGTTCCGACCAAATCCGGCCTGATGCTGGGATTGGGCGAGCGCGATGACGAAATACTCGAGGTCATGCGCGACATGCGCGCGCACGATGTCGACATGCTGACGCTGGGGCAGTACCTTGCGCCGTCGGGGCATCATTTGCAGGTAAGGCGTTATGCGGAGCCGGCGATCTTCCGCATGTTCGAGGAAGAGGCGGCGAAGCTCGGGTTTTCACATGCGGCCTGCGGGCCGATGGTGCGGTCGAGCTATCACGCCGATCAACAGGCGCATTCGGCTGGCGTGACCTGAGGGCCGTCGGCGCTGCGGGCGATGTTGCGGGGGCAACGTCAATGAACGACGCACCCGCGCCTGCGGCTGCCGGCAGCCGACGCGCCCCAGGTCCGACAAGCTGCTAGACGAACCCCAGAATTTTCAGCGGCATATAGATCGTCATCACCAGCACGATCACCAGCGCCACGCCGGCCAGCACGCGGGTGAGCGGCGTCGGGTTCTCCGGCATCTCCCAGGTGCCGGGATCCCAGCGGTCCATCCACACCCAGCGGCGCGGCGGTTCTTCCTCCTGCTTCGTCTGCTCGTGGTCATTCAAGAGGGAGGCTCCTTCAGCGCGGCCTCGAGCACCGCGTCAAGCGCGGTGAAGTCCAGTTCGCCCGTCTGCTTGAGGACGATGCGTCCGCGCCGGTCGATGACAAAACTGGTCGGTACCGCATGCACCTTGCCGAACCGCAGCGCGATCTCGCCGCGCGGATCGAACGCCACGCGAAAAGGCAGGTTGAAGCGGCGCGCGAAATCGGTCACCAGATTGGGCGGGTCGTAGTCCATCGCCACGGCGACAGTGTCGAATCCGCGGGCCTCGTACTTCTTCCAGGTGGCCGATAATTGCGGCATCTCCTTCACGCACGGCGCGCAGGAGGTGGCCCAGAAATTGACCAGCACCACCCGGCCGCGCAGATCGCTCATGTTGAACATTTCGCCCGTCAGGGTGGAAAACCGCACCTCCGGCGCCTCCTTGATGCCCGACAACATGCGCTGCGCGGTGACGCCTAGAATAAGGGCGGCGATTGCCAGGGCCAGCAGGGCCGGGCGCAGTCGGCCGGGCGATTTCAACGACAACAAGGGGAATGACATGGCTTCCAAGTTTACGCCGCTGGCAACGCTGGCTGTTTCAATCGCACTGGCGCTGGGATCGGCCGCGGCCGATCGGGCCTGGGCGCTCTCATGGGGCGACATCACCAACCAGGATGCCGTCGCCGGACTCAAATCGGCGCTCAACTCCTCGACGGTCAAGGCGGTCGAGCAACTGGCGCTGCAGGGTGGGTTCTGGAACAACGCCAAGGTCAAGATCCCGCTGCCCGGCTATCTCGAGGACGCGCGCGGCCTGATGAACACCCTGGGCATGAAAAAGCAGACCGAAGAACTGCACCAGGCGATCAATCGCGCCGCAGAAATGGCGGTGGGCGAGGCCAAGCCGGTATTCGTTAACGCCATCAAGTCGATGACGGTGCAGGACGCCAAGGGCATCATCAGCGGCGCTCAGGATTCCGGTACGCAATTTTTCAAGAGCAAGACCTCCGATACACTGCGCGCGAAGTTCCTGCCGGTGGTCAAGAAAGCCACCGAGAAGGTCGGGCTGGCCCAGAAGTACAACGATCTTGCGGGCAAAGGCGCCAAACTTGGCATCATCAAGGGGGATCAGTCGAACGTGGAATCGTTTGTCACGCAGAAGGCGCTCGATGGATTGTTTCTGATGATGGCCGATGAAGAGAAAGCGATCCGGGCCGATCCGATCGGCAAGGGCACCGAGATCGTCAAGAAGGTGTTCGGCGCGCTCGGCAAATAGGGTTATTGCGACAGATCGAAGGGCGTGTAGCGTCCTTCATCCGGCGCGCGCTGGGTGCAAGGTATGGCGCCCGGTGCTCGTGTAATCGGGCAGGCTGTGCGTGGCCGTCGAAATTGGGCTGTCCGGTTTTGTGTAATCGTGCAGGCTGTGTCTGGCCGTCGGATTCGGGCTGTTTGTCAGCGTATGTTTGCGCCCGAGGATTGACGCAGCTTGAAGCGCTGCAACTTGCCGGTTTCGGTGCGCGGGAGCGCCTCGACGAATTCGATCTGGCGTGGGTATTTGTACGGCGCGATCGACGCCTTGGCATGGTCCTGCAGGGCTTTTTTCATGCTGCCGTCGCCCTTGTTTCCGCCTCTAAGCACCACGTAGGCCTTCACGACCTGTCCGCGCTCTTCATCGGGCGCGCCGACCACGCCGCATTCGGCGACGGCCGGATGCGCCAGCAGGCAGGATTCGACTTCCGGCCCGGCGATATTGTAGCCAGCGCTGATGATCATGTCGTCGGTGCGCGACTGGTAGAAGAAGTAGCCGTCGGCGTCCATCATGTAGGCGTCGCCGGTCAGGTTCCAGCCTTTTTGCACGTAGGCCTTCTGGCGCGGGTCGTCCATGTAGCGGCAGCCGGTCGGGCCTTTCACGGCCAGGCGGCCGACGACGCCGGGCGCGCACGGCTTGCCCGACGGATCGACCACGCGCGCCTGGTAGCCGGGGATGGCATAGCCGGTGGCGCCGCGCCGCACCGTTTCCGGTGTGTGCGAAATGAAGATGTGGATCATCTCGGTGGCGCCGATGCCGTCGATGAGTTCGATGCCGGTGGCATCGCGAAACAGCTGGCGCGTGGCGTCCGGCAGGGCCTCGCCGGCGGAGACGCATTTCTTCAGCGACGCGATGTCGTGGTTTTTCGCCAGCGCCGCCATCTGACGATAGAACGTCGGTGCGGTGAAGCAGATGGTGGCGCGAAAGGCGGCGATGGTTGCCAACAGCGAGTCCGGCGTCGCCTTCTCGGTCAGCGCGGTCGAGGCGCCATGGCGCAAGGGAAACGCAAGCATGCCGCCTAAGCCGAAGGTGAAGGCCAGCGGCGGGGTGCCGCAAAAAATGTCGTTCGGCCGCACCTTGAGAATCGACTGCGGAAAACAGTCGCACATCGCCAGGATGTCGCGCTGGAAATGCATCGTCCCCTTGGGTTC
>JAYVST010000115.1:0-6197 GCA_043775255.1 Burkholderiales bacterium | reverse complement strand
GGCAGCTACAGCGGCGTCACCCAGTTGATGCATACGCGCCTTAAGTCGGTCAAGGCCGATACCAATCTGGTCAACTACAAAGGCGAAGGCCCGACCATCACGGATCTGCTCGGCAGCCACGTGCAGTTGACCTTCGCCACGCCCATCAGCACCCAGGCCCATATCAAGGACGGCAAGCTGCGCGCGCTGGCGGTGTTGCTGCCGGCCCGCTCGGCGCTGTTTCCCACCGTACCGACGGGGCAAGAGGCCGGCTTGCCGCCGTTCACCGCGGGCACCTGGGCGGCGCTGTTCGGCCCGGCAAAGCTGCCCGCCGACATCGCCACGCGCATGAATCGCGAACTGAACGCGGTGATGCAAAAGGCCGATGTGCGCGAGAAGATCGAGAAGCTCGGCTTCGATATCGCCGGTTCGTCGCCGGATGAACTGGGCACGTTCATCTATGAGCAATTGCAAGCCTGGGGGCGCGCCTTTCGCGAGGCGGGCATGAACCCGGAATGAGCCGGCCCTGCGTGCCGCGCGGCCGTCTGGCAGGCCCTGAGCATGCCCAAGAGTCCCCTACGCGCCCGGCGACTTGTCCACAAAAACTGTGGATAAGTCGCTGCAAGACTGCCTGAAACCGTTGGTGCATGCGCATGTCAAGTAGGTTGCCCAACAACTGCACAAGCCTGATCCGGCCGGTGACAAACAGGGCTTGCACACCCCCTTCAAATCTGCCAGGAGCACTTGCAACATGACCGCAACCAGGATACCGCTTGAGACCGGAAAGATCATTGCTGAAGTTCGCGACAGCGTCGGCTGGCTTACGCTGAACAATCCCGCTCGACGCAATGCGATCTCGCTCGAAATGTGGCAAGGCATGGCCGACGCCACGGCAGCCTTCGAAGCCGACCCCGAGGTGCGGGTGGTGGTGATGCACGGCGCCGGCGGCAAGTCGTTCGCGGCGGGCGCGGACATTTCGGAATTCGAGAAAGAGCGCGCCAACGCCGAACAGACAAAGCGGTATGGCGAGATTTCGGCCCGCGGATATCAGGGGCTGGCGCAATTGAGCAAACCGCTGATTGCGATGATCGAAGGGTTTTGCATCGGCGGGGGACTGGCTATCGCGCTCAACGCCGATGTGCGCTTCGCCACGCCGGGGTCGCGCTTCGGCATTCCGGCGGCGAAGCTGGGTCTGGGGTACGAATACGCGGGGCTGGCGACCCTGGCGCGCCTAGTCGGCCCTTCCACCGCGCGCGACATCCTGTTTTCCGCGCGCTTCCTGGAGGCCGACGAGGCGCTGCGCGTTGGCCTGGTCAATTTTGTCGTCGATGATGCCGAGCTGGCGGCACGCGTTGGCGACTACGCCGCGCGCATCGCAGCCAACGCGCCATTGACCGTGCGCGCGGCCAAGGCCGCGTTGAACGTGTTCGAGCGTTACTCGATCGATCCGCAGGCGGCGCAGATCAAGGCGCTGGTGGACAAGTGCTTCGACAGCGAGGACTACAAGGAAGGCAGGCGCGCCTTCATGGAAAAGCGCGTGGCGCGTTTCGCAGGCCGCTGACCGCCATCGCGATGAATGAGGGCGGCTGGGCTGCGCAGGACGTTGATGGCGCTTGGTTGCGGCGGCGGTTGCGGACTGCGCGACCGGGCGGGGGCCGCGCACGCATTGCGCGTGTGGACGCAACGCGCAAACCAAATTGCGGTGGTGCCGGGGCGCGACTTCAGGCCTTCAGTTCGACCAGTATTTCGTGATATCGATGGTCGTCCACATTCGTGGCCGCGTGGGTATCGCCGCCCTTGCGATAGTAGACCTGCCCGACTTCGAGTGTCGCGCGGGTGGTGCCGCCAGCGCGCGTCACCTCCAGCGTCCCGCCTTCGATCGGATAGAAGAAGTAGTCGTGTTCATGCTTGTGCGCAGGAACAGTTTCGCCCGGCAGAAGCGTGAACTCCCATACACGCACGCGTTCGTTCTCGAATATTAGTTTGCTTCCGACGTCGGCCATTGGGGCGTCTCCTTGAGAGGGCGCGTCGCTGCGCCTTTTGCATTGGGGATGATACCGGTTGGTCTGCCGGCGCGATGGGTGCCGAGGTTCACCCGATAGCCGCCCGATAGCCGGCGCGCAACTGCGGCACTTGCAGTAGAGTGAAGCGGTCTCCCGCCTTTGCCGCCGACAGACCGACTCCGGATCCGCCATGAAAACCGCCGCCCCCGAACCCACCCGCAAGACCCTGATCGACGCCTTGCTGATGAAACTGCCCGGCGTGGTCGGCAAGAAGGTCAATGGCCTGGACGCCTACTTCGTGGGCGACAAGATGTTCGCCTGCTTGAGCGGCGCTGGCATCGGCCTGCGTCTGCCCGCCAAGACCGCAGACGAGCTGCAGTTCTCGCGCGCCAACGTGAGCCATTTCAACCCCGGCGGCATGTCGAGCACACGCGAATGGATCCAGATCAACCGTGCCGACGCGGCCGAGTATGCGCAGGATCTGGAGCTGTTCCAGGCCTCCCATGCTTTCGTGAAGGCGGCGCGCAGCCGTTGACCGGACGGCGGACGGCGGACAGCGGGCGACGGCATTCGCGTCGCGCGCAGCGCGCCCATCGCAGCCGGCATTGGCATGGCAAAATAAGTGCCCCATGAGCAGCGTAAAACTGACCCGCGACAGCCTGCTGGACGGCTCGTTCGCCGCCGCCGTGCGCATATCGCACGGGCCCGAGGTGCGCTACATGAGCGCCGCCGAGCGGACGGATCAGATCGCGGCCATGCGCGCGCGCGCCCCCTGCCACGGACGCATCTGGATATTCGCCTTCGGCTCGCTGATCTGGAACCCGGCTTTCCATTTTGTCGAACGGCGCACTGCGCGCGTGCATGGCTATCACCGGCAGTTCTGCCTGTGGGCGCGCTCGGGCCGCGGCAGTCCGGAGCGGCCCGGCCTGATGCTCTCGCTCGAATCCGGCGGCTGTTGCAACGGCGTGGTCTATCGCATCGACCCCGCAGCCGAAGCCGCCGAACTCGATGTGCTGTGGCGGCGCGAAATGTCGACCATGGCCTATCGCCCGGTGTGGACCACGGCCTACACGCGAGAGGGGCCTGAGCCCGCGATCGCGTTTGCCGCCAACCGCGCCCATGAGCGCTATGTGCCCGGGCTGGACGAGGCCGTGGTGGCAGCCTACCTCGCCAACGGCGCCGGGCCGATGGGACGTTGCCGCGATTATCTGTTCGACACCGTCGCGCATCTGCGCGAACTGGGTATCCGCGACCGGCGCCTGGAGGCGCTGGAGGGCAGGGTCAAGAAGTCTGACGGGCAATGACATTTTCGATCCAGAGAGCTCTGCTCCAGGTTGGAAGTCTTGTCGGAATTGCCGTCCGGATGGCGGAGCTACTTGGCCGGGTTGTTCACCCGTCCCTCGATTATCCTGACCATTTCCAGAACATCTTCCAGGCGAGGCACTTCCCCGAAGACCATTCCGGCCATGGCCGCGTAGTCCGCTGCCAATGCTTCGCGCATGGGAGCGGGCGGGGTCAGGGTAAAGGAGCCGTGCAAGGCCGCTTCAAGGCCCAGATCAGGCCTTCCAAAGAAGAGCCGGGCATGGGTCGCACAATCAGCGGCCAGGGCGCGGTTTTCCAGCCAATCCCCGGCCTTTGCGCTGCGCATCAATTGATACACATCGTAGTAGTGGCGTGACACGCGCTGACCACCGTGGCGAAGCTCGGAACGCCGTTCGTACCACTGCTGCAACCCGTGAAGGATGATGATCTTGTCCCAGAATGTGCGCTCAGCCTCGACCGTGACGATGTTGGGAACATGAAGGTCCAGATCCTTCAGGCTTTCGGCCACGAATGGAGCGACCGAAACCGTCGTGTGAGGATCGAGGGCTGATTTCGCTCCCGCTTCGATCTTCACTGCGGAGCGGATGTAGTCGCCTGCTTTCGCGAGCGCTGTCGGATACCAGATGAGTATTGATTGACCGTCTGGGTCATCAGGGTCCGATTCAATCTTCATCCGTCCCTTGCCCGCTTGTTCGGCACGTTCCTTGAGACGGCTTGATAGAGAATCGCTGATATAGGCTTGGCAAGCGTCTCGAATAGCATCGAGCTTGGCCCGCTGTTGCTTGCCGCTCAATGCTTCGAGGGCGGCGGCGTCAAGGGGTTGGCCGAGATCGTCTCGAAATACCGTGATGTCGATGTCTTCGGAGAATCGGGAAATCAGGCCGAAGGCTTTTGACAGCGACGTGCCGCCCTTGAACAGAAGGCGCGGGCTACCGGGTTCCAGGCCATTGAAGAGCGCGTCGAGTGCCCAGCATACCCAGAAGTCCTTTTCTACATTCTGTGCGGCAGTCCCTAGTCTCGTGGCCGCTTCCGCAAACAGCCCCGCGCGGTCGGTGTCGGACGCCGCAATGATTTCGTTGAATGCCGAATTCATTCGGGCACCCGCGTGGTGCGGGCATTTGAGGTACGTTGGAGGGGCGACTTGCTATTTACGGTCGGCGTCGGGTCGAACCTGGGAACGGTCCGCAGATAGGCTTGCATCCACGCTGGCAAGTGGTTGAAGCCTAACGCCAGATCATTCGCGATGGATTGTCCGTGCTGGTTGTCGCCGAGAATGCGCGTCAGCGCGTTTCGGATGCGATCCCCATCCGTTGGCAGCATGTCCTTGAGCCAGTGCAAGGCTTGAACGATCCGCATTGCCGGGCGCCCCGCCCAATAGAGTCGACTGGGCGCGGCCAACTTGAATTCAATGACCAACTTGTCCAGCTGGATTGAGCGGCGGCGCGTATCGGTGTAAAGAGTGACTTTGGCTGGTACGCCATCGGTCAGGCCTAGGTCGTTTGCAGCCGTCATGCCGTCCACCAGAAGGCGGGTCTGGTCACGACGGGCCAAGGCGTCTACAACGGCCCGGTAGTCCGGGGCAGAGGGGCGCTTGGTCAGGGAATTGATGGCCGGACGATCATAGAGGCCGCGGTCGATCCGGCGCAGGGCGCCGTGCGCGACCATGCGCTGCAGGGTCTTATCGACGACGTCTCTGCTTCCAAGCGAGGCAAAGTCTGCCGGGACCCAGACATGACTTGGGCCGGCGGTGCCGATCAACCTCGAAATTTGGTTTTTTACATCTGACATCGCATTCACCTTGTCCGAAATTTATATACAAAATTCGGACAAAACGCAAGAAAAAAGAATCAGTATGTCCGAACTTTGTCTGCATTTTTCGAACATCGTAATGTCCAATTTTCACCTGACAGTTTGCGCGGGTTCGATCCGTCCGGTGCGATCGACTGACCCACCAGTTGCAGACCGCAAGAGCCTGATGCGCGCGGCAAGTAGCGTCGCAGGCCCCTTGCCGCTTTCCGCGCCCTTGGCCGCAATATAGGTCCAGCTCCGCCCCTGTGTTGACGTTCGACCAAAGGGCTATCCCGGAGAAAAACTTCTGAAAATTCTCATCCACAGACGGCGTTCCTTTGTGATGACCGATATGCCCGTCAGAAAGTATTCCGGGCAATCTTTATAATCGCGCATTCTGCTTCACCTCGGCTCCATTCATCGGAATGACGGTCCTGATGGGTCTGCACCAGCGGGCCAGGAGCAAGTTTCAAAGTGTGTGCATATTCGTGTACACAGTCGAGGAATTGAAGTGATGTCCAGTGACCTAATATCGCGAGAAGTAGGGAGAAGACGCACTTTTGCCATCATCTCCCACCCCGACGCCGGCAAGACCACGCTGACCGAGAAGCTGCTGCTGTTCGGCGGCGCCATTTTCATCGCCGGCAGTGTCAAGGCGCGCAAGGCCTCGCGCCACGCGACATCCGACTGGATGGAGATCGAGAAGCAGCGCGGTATCTCGGTTGCGTCTTCGGTGATGCAGATCGAATACCGCGATTGCGTCATCAATCTTTTGGACACGCCCGGGCACCAGGACTTTTCCGAAGACACTTATCGCGTGCTTACTGCGGTGGACGCGGCACTGATGGTGATCGACGCGGCCAACGGCGTCGAGGCGCAGACGCTGCGCCTGATCGAGGTTTGCCGCGCGCGCAACACGCCCATCCTCACCTTCATCAACAAGATGGACCGCGAGGTGAAAGAGCCGCTCGACCTGATCGACGAGATCGAGAAGGTGCTGGGCATGCCGGCGGTCCCCTTCACCTGGCCGATCGGCATGGGCAAGCGTTTCGGTGGCGTGTTCGACTTGAAGCGCGACCGCATGCGCGTGTTCACCGCCGGCGA
>JAYVST010000114.1:0-10278 GCA_043775255.1 Burkholderiales bacterium | reverse complement strand
AGCACTGTCAGAACGGCCGGATCATCGAGGGTTTTCCTGAAGGCATCATGCAGTCTCTTCACCACCGCCGGGTCCATGCCCTTCGGCCCGACCACGCCGAACGGCGAGTCGGAGACGGTCTTGTAGCCCAGTTCATCGAGCGTCGGCACATTCGACCAGCGCTTGGTGCGCTTGCTGCCGTAGGTGGCCAGGAGCCGCAATTTGCCGGCATCTACATGCGGACCCCAACCGGTCGCATCCGACGCCCCCATCACGTGGCCACCGAGGATCGCCTGCATGTTCTCGGCATTGCCCTTGTACGGCACCGGTTGCAGTTGGATGCCGGCGCGCTGCGCGAACTCCTCGACGGCCAGATGCGGGCTGGTGCCGGTGCCGGTGTTGCCGTAGGTGAATTTGCCCGGATTGGCCTTCGCGAAGTCGACCAGATCCTTGATGCTGCGGATCGGCGACTCGGCGCGCACGACCAGCCCGAAGGTGTAGCCGGTCAGGCAGGCGATCCAGGTGAAATCCTTGAGCGTATCGAATTGCACCTTTTGCATGTGCGGAACGCGGAACACGCTGATCGGCGCCTGCGCCAGGGTATAGCCGTCCGGCCTGGCATTGACCAGTTCGATCGCGCCTAAGGTCCCGCTGGCGCCGGGCTTGTTCTCCACCAGCATGGTCTGGCCCAGCGCTCGGCCGGCGCTCTCGGCGAAGGCGCGCATCACGATGTCGGTCGAGCCGCCTGCCGGCCAGGGGCAGATGTAGCGGATGGTGCGTGCCGGAAACGCTTGCGCCCTTGCGACTGACGGCGCGATCGCCGCACTACTGGCGGCCGCCGCCACGGTCAGGAATTTGCGCCTTGCGATCATGTGTGAAGTCCGTCCTGAGTTGTTCCGGCGTGGTGCCGAGTTGCGGATTTTAGTGCACCGCCCGGCAGTTGCTGGCAGTGCTCGGCCGCGCTTTGCTTGGCTGTGCTTGGCTGTGCTTGGCTGTGCTTGGCTGTGCTTGGCTGTGCTTGGCTGCGCTTTGCTTGACGGCCCTGTGCTCGATTGCACTTTGCCTGGCTGCCCTGCGGTCAGTCGGCCAGGATGCAATGCACGCGATGCGTGGCCGACACGAAGCGGCCGGCCGGATAGCCTTCAATGCAGGCCTGGGTGGCATGCGGGCAGCGGGTGTGGAAATGGCAGCCCTGCGGCGGATTGGCCGGGCTGGGCAGGTCGGCGAAGAGCTTGCGATCGAGGGGCGCGGCGAGCGCCGCGACGCCGATCCGCGGCACGGCTGCGAGCAGCGCCTGGGTGTAAGGGTGGCGCGGCCCCTGCAACACCTCGTCCGCAGTGCCTGCCTCGACGATGCGGCCCAGATACATCACCGCGATGTCGTGCGCCAGGTGCTCGACCACCGCGAGGTTGTGGGTGATGAACAGGAGCGCCACGCCGCGCTCGCGCTGCAGGTCCGACAGCAGGTTGAGGATTTGCGCCTGCACCGAGACGTCAAGCGCGCTGGTCGGCTCGTCGCATACGATCAGGCGCGGGTTGACGGCCAATGCGCGCGCGATGGCGATGCGCTGACGCTGGCCGCCGGAGAATTCGTGCGGGTAGCGATAGCGCGCATCGGCCGAGAGCCCCACCTGCTCCAGCAGAGCGATCGCCGCTTGTTCGCGTCCGGCCGAATCCGCCCCGATCGCGAACGAAGCCATGCCCTCGGCGATGATGTCGCCGACCCGCATGCGCGGATTGAGCGAAGCAAACGGGTCCTGGAACACGATCTGCATGGCGGCGCGGCTGGCGTGCAACTCGCGCGCCGACGCGCCCGCCAGTGCGCGGCCGTCGAACCCGATCGAGCCGGCGGTAGGTTCGATCAACTGCAGCAGCCCCTTGCCGACGGTGGTCTTGCCGCAGCCCGATTCGCCCACCAGCGCGAGGGTGCGGCCGGCGCCGATATCGAAGGAGACCCCATCGACCGCGCGCACATGGCCGACGATACGGCGAAACAGGCCTTTGCGGATCGGGAAATGCACCTTGAGGTCGCGTACTTCGAGCAGGGCCTTGCCGCTCGCGACAGGCAACGGGGCGGCCGCAGCGGCGGCGAGCGGCAGCGGCGGCGGCGCATCACCCTCGTCTAACAGATGGCAGCGGGCGCGATGCGCCGAAGCATCGGCGCCGCGTGCCGCGTGCCAGACCGGAACCTCGGCGGCGCAGCGCGCGTGCGCAAAATCGCAGCGCGGCGCGAAGCGGCAACCGGCGAATTGCGTCGTCAGCGGCGGCACCATGCCGCGAATGGTCGACAGCGCCGCCCCGCGGCTGGACGCCCCCGGCAAGGCCGCGAACAGGCGCGCCGCATACGGATGCAGCGGCCGGCTGAAAAAGGACGCGCGTTCGCCCACCTCGATGAATTCGCCTGCGTACATCAGCGCCACCCGGTGCGCCATGCGCGCCACCACGCCCAGATCATGGGTGATGAGCAGGATCGCCATGCCGCGGTCGCGCTGCAGATCGGCCAGCAACTCGAGGATCTGCGCCTGGATGGTCACGTCCAACGCGGTGGTCGGCTCATCGGCAATCAGGATCTCCGGTTCCGAGCACAGCGCCAGCGCGATCATCACGCGCTGCTTCATGCCGCCGGAAAGTTGGAACGGGTAGTCGTCCATCCGTTGCGCAGGGTCGGGAATGCCGACCCGCTGCAGCCATTCGAGCGCGCGCGCGCGCGCGCCGGCGCCGCCGGCCAAGCCATGGCGTTCGAGCACCTCGACGATCTGCTCGCCGCAGGTCATCACCGGGTTGAGGCTGGTGGCGGGTTCCTGGAAGATCATGCCGATGCGGCGCCCGCGCACGTCGCGCATCTCGTGCTCGGGCAGGCGCAGGAGCGCCCGGCCACCCTGCTCCACCGCGCCGCTGTCGACCCACGCGGCCTCCGGCAACAGGCGCATGATCGACAACGCGGTCATCGATTTTCCGCAGCCGGATTCGCCGACGATGGCAAAGGTCTCGCCGCGCGCGATCTCGAACGACACATCGTCGAGCGCTCGCACGATGTCGGCGCCGCTTTCGATACGCGTGTTGAGATCGGTGACCCGCAGCACCGCGCTCATGCCGCTCCCTTCGCCGCAAGCATGCGCCTGCGCCCGCGCCCGCGCACTGCAAGGCGCGGATCGAACGCGTCGCGCACGGCGTCGGCGAACAGGTTGGCCGCCAGCACCAGGGAGAGCATGAAGAAAAACGCCGCCGCCAGCGACCACCAGACCATCGGATCGCGCGACATCTCGAGGCGGGCGGCATTGATCATCGAGCCGAAACTGGACATTGAGGGATCAACCCCGACCCCGACGTAGGACAGCACCGCCTCGGTCAGCACCATGCCGGAGAAGTCCATCACCGCGCTGATGATCACCAGATGCATGACGTTGGGCAGAATGTGGCGCACGACGATGGCCAGGCGCGATACCCCGAAAGCACGTGCTGCCTGCACGTACTCGAGTTCACGCAGCTTGAGCGCTTCGCCCCGCATCAGGCGGCACAGGCCGGTCCAGCTCATCATGCCGAGGATGAAGCAGAGGGCCAGCAGGCGGAAATCGGCGCGTTCGGCGGCGGTGGCGAACCAGCCCGGGTTGGCGTCCATGGTCACCTGCATCATCAGCACGGCCGCGGCGATGAGCAGGACGCCGGGGATCGAGTTGAGGGTGGTGTACACGTACTGGATCAGATCGTCGATCCAGCCGCCGAAATAGCCGGCGGCGATCCCCAGCATCACCCCCAGGGGCAACATGACCAGCGTGGTGAGGGTACCGATCAGGAGCGCCGTACGCACGCTCTTCAAGGCGAGATAGAGCACGTCCTGGCCCACCTTGTCGGTCCCCAGCAGGTGATAGCGGCTGCCCACGGTGGCAGTCACGCCGGCCAACAGGCAGATGATCAGCAAGGTGACGAGAATCGCGCGCCATGGAACTTCGGATGTGCCGCTCCAGGCGTTGCGCCAGGCATGCGCCAAGCCGCCGGCGCCGGCGCCGGTTCCGGTTGCGGCGGCGGCGAGCAGGGCGAAAGCGAGAACCAGCCAGCCGACGAAGCCGAGTGCGACTCCGCGCAAGGCGTGCAGGGCGACATCCCCCGCGCGTTCGGCCGCCGGGTCCTTCAGGTGCGCACCGCCATTGGCAAGGCGCGGAAACTCGCGCACCTGCTTGACCTGGCCGTCGTCGCTTTTGACCTCGACGGTTTCGCGCGAAAAGGCGTGGGTGGCCAAGGGTGCCGAGTAGGTCTTTTCGCTTTTTCCCGCCATCGGGCCGAGAACACTTTGCGCCAGGAAGTCAAGCACGCTCCTGACCTCGACCGAGTAGCGCGCGGGTCCGGCCGTGCCCGGTTTCGACTCCAGGAGCGGGCGGAAGTGCAGGCTGTCGAGCACCCCGATCAGTGCGAACGCCGACAGCACGGTGGCCGCAGCCATACCTGAGGCGTTCTTGCGCATGCGCACCCAGGGGGCACGCAGGTGCGCGTGCCTGGCGGCCAGACGCCCATAGAAAGCGCAGATGCCGATCAGCAGGAAGAGCAGGACATCGCTCCACAACACGACGACCATGAAGCTCATCGGCGCACCTCCCGCTGCGGCGCGCAGTCGGTCGCCCGCCTCCCGCCCGCCCGGCGGCACGCGCCGGTCTTCATGCGTCGAGCCTCACACGCGGGTCGACCATGGTGTAGGAAATGTCGGTCAGCACCAGGCCGATGATGTAGAGCACCGAGCCGATGAACACCATCGAGCGCACCACGCCGAAGTCCTGCGCCTGGATCGCCTCGATGGTGTAGCTGCCCAGGCCGGGAATGCCGAAAAACGACTCTGTCAACAGGCTGCCGATGAACAAACCCGGAATCACCACCACCACCCCGGTGAGGATGGGGATCATGCCGTTCTTGAGCACATGGCGGAACAGCACCGCGAGTTCGGACATGCCCTTGGCGCGCGCGGTGCGCACGTAGTCGCGCCCCATCTCCTCGATGAAGATCGTGCGGTACAGGCGGGTGGCGCCGCCTAAGCTGCCGAAAATGCCGATCGCGACCGGAAGCGCCAGGAACCGCACGGCATCGAGACCGCCGCCGTAGCCGGAAATCGGCACCAGATGCCACAGCTTGGAAAACACATACTGGCCGGCGATGATGAAGAACAGGGAGGAAATCGACATCATCGCCACCAGGAACACCTGGGAGGCGAAGTCGAAGCGCGTTGCGCGGAACAAGGCCAGGAGCAGCGCGAACGAGACGTTGATGCCAAGCCCGACCACGAACACCGGCAACTGCACGGCAAGGCTTGGGCCGGCGCGGTTGCGGATCTCGTTCCAGATGTCGCGCCCATCGTCGGCACGGCCGAAATCGAGCCTGAACATGGCGAGCGACTTCTCGAAATAGATGGTGTCGGTGAAGCGCGCGGCGCCCGCAGCGGCGCCGTTGTACAGGAGCGGCTTGTCGTAGCCGCGCTCGCTTTTCCATTTGGCGATGGCGTCCGGCGTCACGCGCTTGGCGCCCAGTTGCAGACGCGCCACGTCATCGGGCGTATTGACCTTGAAGAACAGCCAGAACGTGACCAGATTGACGCCGATCAGGATCAGGATGGCGTACAGGAAGCGGCGGATCAGATACGCCGTCATGCGTCCACCGCCACCGCCGCTTCGGCGCGACGCCAGTAACGCCGCGCCATCCACGCGAGCAAGAGCGCGGCGAGGAGGAGCAGCGCGAAAGGCCACAGCACCGGGCGGTTCCACTCCGCGCGCTTTTGCGCGCGCATGGCCGCGTCGATGCGCTGGTACTTGATGCCGTTGTTGGCCATCTGGTTCGGCTTGCCATTGCTGTTCCAGGCGTGCGCCAAGCCATAGCTCATGGGGTGGTAGCCCCACACCCAGGGCGCATCCTCCTGCAGAACCCGCGCCATGCGATCCAAGACTGCCTGGCGCTCGGGGCCGTTGTCCATGCTCTTCATCTGATCGAACAGGCGGTCGAATTCCGGATTGGCGTAGTTGGCCTTGTTTTCGCCCTCGCTGGCGGCGGCCGCGTTCGGACCGTAGAAGAGGAACAGGAAATTCTCCGGGTCGGGATAGTCGGCGTTCCAGCCGAGAAAGAACATCTGGGTGTTGCCCTTGCGGATCTTTTCCTGGAAACGGTTCCAGTCGGTGCCGCGGATCTCGAGCTGGATGTCGATCTTGGCGAATTGCTTGCGATACCAGTCGAAGCGCGCCTTGTCACCGGGCCCGCGGTCGGCGGCGTCCAGATTGAGGACCAAGGGCAGTCCGGTGGCGGCGTCGCGGCCGTCGGGATAACCGGCTTCGGCAAGCAGGCGTTTGGCCTCCCCGATCGGCTTGCGCCGGGCGCGGCCATCTTTCCAGTCGTAGACCACCGGATTGACCGATTCGGCGCCTTCGCGAAACCCGAAGATTCCCGGCGGTATCGGGCCTTGGCCCGGAATGCCGCGGCCGTTCAGGAAGATGGATATGAATTCCTCGAAGTCCATCGCCAGCGAAATGGCGTGGCGCAACTTGCGCGCGCGCTCGCGGCTTTTCGGATCGCTGCCGCCGACGACCGGATCGCGCCAGTTGAAAGCCATGTAGAACGAACTGGTGGCCGTGGAGGTACCGAGGCGGATGCCGCGCGCCTCCATTTCAGGCGTGAGCACCGCCTCGCCTTCGCCGCCCGACTTGATCGCCTGGTCGAAAGTGTCCGAGGAGATGCCGGACTTGTCGTAGTAGCCCTGCAGGAACTTGTTCCAGTAGGGGATCGCCTCCTTCTCGCGCGTGAACACCACCCGGTCGATGAAGGGCATGGTCTTGCCGGCGTCCGCCAGCAGCCCCGCCTGCGCGTCTCCGGCCTCACCGCTGGACGGATAGGGTTCGCCGCGGAAATGCGGGTTGCGTGTCATCACCATGCGCGCGTTGGGATCGTTCTCGGTGAGCATGTAGGGGCCGGTGCCCACCGGATACCAGTCCAGCGTCAGGTTCCGGTCGGCCATGCCGGGTTGCGCGTAGAACTGGTCGGCCTCCCACGGCATCGGCGCGAAGAACGACATAGCCAGCCAGTAGATGAACTGCGGGTACTTGCCGATGACGGTGATGCGGTAGGTGTGCCGATCGACCACTTCGACCCCGTCGATCGCCAGACCGCGCAAATCGGTCCAGGCATCCTTGCCGTCGCGCGCTTCGGCCTGTTTCACCTGCGCCTTGAGCGTGTCGCCGAACGCCTTCAGGCCAACGATGTAGTCGGTCATGTGGCCGAAGATCGGCGAGTTCACGCGCGGCAGGGCGAGGCGCTTGATCTGGTAGACATAGTCGTCGGCGACCAGCTCGCGGGTTCCGTTGCCGGCAAAATCGGCGAGCCTGTATTTGGCCGCGATTTCATCGCGGCCGAGTTTGCGGTTCGCTGCGACGAAGGCAGGATGCGGCGCAAAGCGGATGCCGGGGCGGATGCGGATGTCATAGATGCTTTTGGCGACCATGCCGGCGGCAACGTCGCCGGCCAGTTCGCGCCCCTGCGCGTCGAAATAACGCGGCTTCGGCACTTCCATGGCGGTTGCGGGAATCAGTTCATACGGGCGCTTGAAGTAGTGGTACTGGAACGGCGGCTCATACACCTGTGCCACGAACTCGGCCTCGTCGGACGTGTAGGACTTCGCCGGATCGAGGTGTTTGGGGCGCTGGGAGAACGAGGTGTAGAGCGTGTTGTCGACGGCGCCCTCGACTGCATAGGGATTGTTCCAGGCGTCGCCGCAGCCGGCCACGCCAAGCGCCATGGCGCCGGCGGCGAGCAGCATGCGGAGCGGGCGAGGAAACCCTGTTTCGGATCGGACCATGGGCGCAGTGTAACGAATCGAATCGTGCTCGGGTTACGACCAGGTTGCGGCTCGGTTGCGGCCGGCTTGCGGCCGGGTTGCGGCCGGGTTGTGGCTGCGTTGCGGCTGCGTTGCGACCGGGTTGCGACCGGGTTGCGGCCGAAGCGGAACCTTATAATCGTCACCTTGCAAACGCAACAGCGGAGACGCGATGGGTTTTCTCGAAGGTAAGAGGATATTGATCACCGGCGTGTTGAGCAACCGCTCGATCGCCTACGGCATCGCCCGGGCGTGCCATGCGCAGGGGGCGCAACTGGCCTTCACCTACCAGGGAGAGCGCTTCAAGGAGAGGATTCGCGGCTTCGCCGCCGACTTCGGCTCGGACCTGATCTTTCCGTGCGATGTCGGGGACGACGCGCAGATTGCTGCGGTGTTCGACGGCCTGGGCCGGCGCTGGGACGGCATGGACGGCCTGGTGCACGCGATCGGCTTCGCCCCGCGCGAAGCGATCGAAGGCGATTTCCTCGACGGCATCTCGCGCGAGTCCTTCCGTATCGCCCACGACATTTCCAGCTACAGCTTTCCCGCGCTCGCCAAGGCCGCCTGGCCGATGATGCGGGGGCACCCCGGCGCCCTGCTCACCCTCACCTACCTGGGTGCCGAACGGGTGGTGCCCAACTACAACACCATGGGCCTGGCCAAAGCCAGCCTGGAAGCGTCGGTGCGTTATCTCGCCGCCAGCCTTGGCCCGCGCGGCCTGCGCGTGAACGGCATTTCCGCCGGTCCGATCAAGACGCTGGCGGCGATGGGCATCGGCGGGTTCTCGAAGATCCTCAAGTTCGTCGAGGAGAACGCACCGATGCGTCGCAACGTGAGCATCGATGATGTGGGCAACGTGGCGGCCTTCCTGCTGTCGGATCTGGCCGCCGGCATCACCGGCGAGGTCACGCATGTCGATTCCGGCTTCAGCACCGTGGTCGGCGGCATGCCGCTGGCGTAGAGCCCGCTGCGAATACGCTCCCAAAAACCCCGGAAAGTGCGCCGTGCCGATTCTGACCCGTATCAAGCCCAACCTGTACAAGGATTCCGTGGCGCTCATGCGCATCGCGGAAAAGCTGCTGCAGGACCCGACGATCCGCCGCGCCACCCTGGTGATGGCCACGCCGGCAAACAAGGAAATCTTGGACGAAGCCGGTCTCCTGAACGAAGCCGCAGCCGCGGCCAACCCGAGCGACCTGATCGTGGTGGTCGAAGGTGAAGACAGCGCGGTGCTCGAGGGCGCCTTCGGCGCGGTCGAGGCGGCGCTGACGGCGCGGGCCAGGCAGTCGGGCCCGACACAGGACATCGCGCCGCGCAGCATCCTGATGGGAACGGGTGGCGTCACCGGCCTGAATCTGGCGCAGATCTCGGTCCCCGGCGCCTATGCGGGTGCCGAGGCGCTCAAGGCGATCAAGGCAGGCTTGAACGTATTTCTGTTTTCCGACAACGTGCCAATCGAGCAGGAGCAGGCCGTCAAGCAGCTCGCCCACCGCCACGGTCTCCTGGTGATGGGGCCGGACTGCGGCACCGCCATCATTGGTGGCGTGCCGCTCGGCTTCGCCAACGTGGTTCGGCGTGGCCGCATCGGACTGGTCGGCGCTTCCGGCACCGGCCTGCAGGAGGTCTGTTGCCAGATCCACCTGCAAGGCGAAGGCGTGAGCCATGCCATCGGCACCGGCGGGCGTGATGTCAAGGCCGAAATCGGCGGCGTCAGCATGCTGATGGCGCTCGATCTCCTGGCGGCCGACCCGGCCACCGAGGTCATTGGCATCGTGTCCAAGCCACCCGCCGCCGCCGTGATGCGTGCGGTGGTCGAGCGCGCCGGCCGCGCCGGCAAGCCGGTGGTGGTGTGCTTCCTGGGCGGCGCCGCGATCGATGCGCCGGGCAATGTAACCCAGACCGGCGACCTGTACGAATGCGCGGCGGCTTGCGTCGCTCGCGCCCGCGGCAGCGTGCTGCCCGTTCGGGCGGAGTCGCCGGCGCCGACGGTCGCCTTCGCGCCGGGCCAGCGCTACCTGCGTGGGCTTTTTTCCGGTGGCACGTTTTGCACCGAGGCACAGGTCGCCCTGCGTGCCCTGGGCATTGCCAGCCATTCGAATGTGCCGCTGGCCCCCGACCTGGCGCTGGCCCGACAGGACCGTGCCCAGGCGCACACCATGCTCGATCTGGGCGACGATGACTTCACCATCGGCCGCCCGCACCCGATGATCGACCCCTCCGCCCGCATCGGCCGCGTCGCCCAGGAGGCTGCCGATCCGGAAACCGCCGTGATCCTGCTTGACATCGTGCTGGGTTATGCCGGCCATGCCGACCCCGCCGGCGCCCTGCACAACGCCATTGTCGCGGCCATTGACACAGCCAGGCGTGCGGGGCGCCAACTGGCGGTTGTCGCCTTCGTGTGCGGCACCGAAGAAGACCCGCAGGTGCGCTCCGCCCAGGAGGCCACGCTGCGCAGCGCCGGCG
>JAYVST010000113.1:0-4242 GCA_043775255.1 Burkholderiales bacterium | reverse complement strand
CCCCACGCGCCAGCGCCGATGTTGGGGGCGCTCGGTTAGTTCGGGCGTGCGGTGAAATCGGGATCTGCACGCGGCGCGGCGGGCTTTCGGGTAGGCTTGCGCCCGTTCCGCTCGCCGTCCTCCTGAATTCCACGCATTGTGCCTGTTCGCTTGAAATTCCATCATCTGGCCCAGGTCAACGATCTGCACATGCCGCTGATCGATGCGCTCACGCGCGAACAGGTCTGGCGCGGCCTCAAGCAGAAGGCCGAAAACCCGCTCCTGTTCGTCTATGCCTTGGATGACTTCAAGGTGCTGTCGCGCGGACCCGACAGCATCGCGCGCGAACTGCGCTTCGGCCAGGTACGCATCCGCGACCGCATCACTTTCATGCCGCCGGACCGCCTGCGCCAGGACATCGAACCCTCGGGCGACATTCCGGGCGCAAGCCTCTTGATGACCATCGAGTCGCCGGCGCCGGAGCAACTGTTCGTGCGCTTCGAATATGAAACCAGGCCGCGCGCAGGCGCAGCGCCGGCGGACGCCATGCTCGAAGATTTCGTCAAGCAGGCCTATCTGGAGGCCGACCGCGATGCCATCCGTAGCATCCGCCGCTTAGTCGCCGAAGGCCGGCTCTGACAGACCGGTAGCCGGTGAGCGGCGCTCAGGAACCCGCCAGCGGCAGTTCAATCCAGAACGTGCTGCCTTCCCCCTCGACGGACTCGAAGCCGATTCGCCCGTGCATCATCTCAACCAAGCGCTTCGATATGGCCAGGCCTAAGCCGCTGCCGGCGATCGTGCCTGACTCCTCGCCCAAGCGCGCGAACGATTCGAACAATTCATGGCGCCGGTGGTTCGGGATGCCGCGGCCGGTGTCGGCCACGCTGATGCGCAGGTAGCCCGGCACTGTGCGCCTGGCCGCGACGGTCACGCTGCCGTCCGCGCGGTTGTACTTGAGCGCGTTCGACAGCAGGTTGAGGATCACCTGCCTGACGCGGGTGGCGTCGGCATGGACGATCGCGCCGGCCCCCTCGAGCGAGTGGTTGGCGATGACGATCCCGCGCTCCGCCGCCGACAGTTGCACCATTGCCACCGACCCGTTGACGATCTCGGCAGCGCGCACATCCTCCATCTTCAGATCGATCTCGCCGGCTTCGATGCGACTCATCTCGATCACCTGATTGACCAGCGCCAGCAGATGGTCGCCGGCGACCAGGATATGTTCGACATGCGCCGCCTGGGTCGGCGAGAGCGGTTCGCGGTTGTCCAGTTTGAGCACCTCGGCAAACCCGATCACCGCCGACAGCGGCGTGCGCAGTTCGTGGCTCACCGAGGAAAGGAACACCGACTTCGCGCGGTTGCCGGCCTCTGCGGTGTCGCGCGCCTCGCGCAGGCGCGCCTTCACCGCCGCGCGCTCGCGCATTACCCAGGCGGTGGCGAACACCACCACCAGCACTGCCGACAACATCGACAGAAGCATGAGTTCATGCGTGACATCGGGCGGCACCAGGTTGGGCGGCACCCAGCCGCGCACGGTGAGTGCATACAGCACGATCACGGTCAGCGCCAGCGTGCCGCTCGCCAAGCCCAGCAGCAGCATGTTGCCGAAGGTCGCCAGCAAGATCAGGTTGGCGAGAAACCAGGGCAGGACCACCGAAAGAATGCCGCCGGTAAGAAACGCCCAGATCCCCACCACCGCGATGCCCGCGAGATTGGTAAACACCAGTCCGTGCAGAATGCGGCCGCTCAAGCGCACCATCAGCGCGCCCAGGGTCGGGCTTGCCGCCCCGGCGGCGAACATCGTCATTTCAGCCATGCTCGGTTTGGATCGAACCACGAGGAAAAACACGAACAGCACCGCCACGATGAGCGAAATCGAGAGCAGCGACTTGATCACGCCACGGTAGCGGCTCGCGCGCGCCTGATCGCCGCGAACAGCGGGCGGAACAAACCAGTCGATAAGGCTCATGCGGGTCGCGTCCAGGTGGAATCGGCAGGTCGCCGGCCTTCGCGTAGCGCCGTGCCGATCCGGGCCTCGGTCGATTTGCCGATGCCGGTACCCTTGCCTGGCGCGATGCTGCCGGCATACGCGGTAGTCGGCATGTCCTCGATCTTCAACCCACCGGCCAACGCCATTGTGCGCAGCGGGCGATCGGGTTCATGCGGTACGTGGCAATCGCCGCAGGCGACGATCGACCGCATCAGGGTGCGTCCGCGCGCGGCGCCGCCAACAGGCTCGCCAATTCACCCTTGGCGGCCAGTCGCGTCAGGTCCTGCGCGCCGCCCACCAGAACCCCTTTGATGAACACCAGCGGGAAGGTCGGCCAGCCCGACCACATCTTCAATGCGTTGCGCCGCCGCCACTGGCTCAGGTAACCGCCATATTCAAGATATCGATACTTGTGCCCGGCGGCATCGAGCAGCCGGCGCGCCCGGCGCGGAAACGGATTGCCGGACATGCCAACGACAACGATGTCCTCGGCGGCTACCGCCGCTTCGACCTCGCGCACGACGTCGGCATGCGCAGCTGCGACGAAATCACGCACCGCAGGGTGAATGCGGACTTCGGGCAAGACCTGGCGCGACATGACGAACTCCGGTAGCTTGAAAGGGACCGTCGGGCGCCCGGCCCATGGGCACGTCCTGCGACGGTGGCGATCAGGCTATCAGGTCGCGCCAGGCATGCCAAGTGGCGTGTCCGACCAGCGGTGCGGTGAACACCAGCGCCACCATGCCGAAAACCAGGTGAACGATGCTGCTGGCGGCCTCTGGCCCACCGCTGCCGCCGGGTGCGACAATCGACTTGGCAGGCATGGTGGCCAATCAGGTGCCGGTAACGCTCGGCAACCTTGCCGGGGGTGCCGTTCTCGTTGCCGGCGTTTACTGAATCGTATGGAGAAAAACATGAACGAACCGGATGTGATCGGGCGCTGGCACCGCATCGTCGCCGGGCGCGACTTGCGTGCCTTGGATGAACTGCTCGACCCAGAGGTGGTGTTCGTCTCGCCGGTGGTGCACACGCCGCAAATCGGCCGCGCCATCACGCGTGCCTACCTTGGCGCCGCCATGACGGTGCTCAACAACGGCTCCTTCCGCTACCTCGACCAATGGTTCGCGGCAGACTCGGCGGTACTCGAATTCGCCACCGAAGTAGACGGCATCACCATCAACGGGGTCGACATGATCCGCTGGAACGAACAGGAACGCATCGTGCATTTCAAGGTGATGGTGCGGCCCTTGAAGGCGATCAACCTGTTGCACCGCATGATGGCAGGCGCACTTCAAGGGGGACAGCAGTAGCGCGCGCCAGTGCCTTGCAGCAGACGGCCGCGTGGCAACGTGCATCAGACTGCGGGCGCAGCACCTAAAGGCCGAGCGCCACGCAGGTCAGGTTGCGCAATTCCCGTTTGAGCTTCTCGCGCACCGGCGCTGCGGCACGGCTGCGGATCAGGTTCTTCAATTCGTACGGGTCGTTTTCTAGATCATAGAGTTCATCGAGTTCACCGGCACGGCCGCGGTTGACCCAATGGATCAGCTTGTAGCGGTCGGTGCGCACCGCCTTGTAGGTCATGCCCACCAGCCACGGCATCGCGTTCTCGGCCCAGTACTCGACCATGAAGGACTTGCGCCAGCCGGCCCGTTTGCCGGCGAACAGCGGCACCAGCGATCGCCCCTGGATCTGTGGGCCGGGCGTGCCCCCGGCCAGTTCGACGAAGGTCGGCGCGATGTCCTGGCAAATCACCAGGTCCTTGACCCGCGAACCGGCCTTGATTTTTTTCGGGTAACGCACCAGGAACGGCGAGCGGATGCCCTCTTCGTAGGCGAAGCGGCGCTCGGGCCCTAAGCCGTGCTCGCCGAAAAAGTAGCCGTTGTCGCCCAAGAAAACGATGCAGGTATCGTCAAGCTTGCCTTGACGCGCGAGCGTGTCGAGAATCATGCCGACGCCTTCATCGACTGCGGCCATCATCGCCGCGCGCAGGCGGATCTCCTCCTGTTCGCCGGAGTGCACCGCCTTGAGAACCGCCAGCGAATCCGGCAAGCGCTTCAAGTCGAAGCACTCCGCCCATGCCGGCTTCTGCTTGATCACCTGCGCTGCCGACAGCATGTTGGGGGATTTCGGAAACACGGCGCCGCGATACAGGTCGCGGTGGCGTTCGGCAGCGATGTAGCCGTCGACCTTGAAGGTGCCGTCGGCGGCCTGTTCGGCGTCCGGATGCACCGCCTTGTGGGCGAAAAACAGCGAGAACGGTTGTCTGCCGTGCT
>JAYVST010000112.1:0-4120 GCA_043775255.1 Burkholderiales bacterium | reverse complement strand
GTGCCGAATCATTGGGCTCGGCAATCCAGACAGAACGCACGCCAGGCTGCCTGCCGTTTGGCGTTGCGATCGACCCGTCGATAGTGTACTTGACACCATATGGCGAGATGACGGTCGCGGCAATCCGCGACTGTTTCGCGTGGGCGCGAAGCGCGTCTGCCAGAACAGTCCAATCAGCGGCGGAAAACCCCACTTGTGCGAAAAACCGCGCCTTGGAACGGCCCATCGGATGCTCTGCCGATAGCAGGTAGCCGAGGATCTTGCCTTCCTCGACAATCGCTCGCGAAAAGTCCGGATGCGTCACCGAATGTAAATGACCCGAAAGTCGTTGACATTGGTGCGTGTCGGCCCGGTGTGCAGTAGTCCGTCGACCGCCTCGAAATAACCAAACGCGTCGTTGGCGGCAAGCAACTTGCCGGCCGAGAGACCAAGTGTCGAGGCCGCCTCCCATTGCTGGGGCGAATACCAGGCGCCGGCGTTGCCTTCGGAGCCGTCGATCCCGTCGGTATCGGCGGCCAGACCGTACACGCCGACCGAGCCCGCCAATTCAATCGCCAGCGAAAGCAGGTATTCGCTGCAGCGCCCCCCGCGACCCTTGGCGTTTTTCAGGGTAACGGTGCATTCACCGCCCGAGATCAGCGCCACCGGCCGCTTGAACGGCTGATCGTGGCCGATGATTTCGCGCGCGAGCGCCGCGTGCACCTTGGCCACCTCGCGCGCTTCGCCGGTGACGCTGTCGCCCAAGATCACCGGCGTCACACCGGCGGCGCGAAACACGTCCGCTGCGGCTTCCAGGCTCTTGTGCGCGGTGGCGATGACGCGCGTATCGGCACGGGCAAACACCGGCGAACCGGGCTTGGGCGTCTCGGCAAGCGCTCCGCGCGCGCCGGATTCGAGATGCGCCTGCACCGCGCCCGGCACCTTGCAGTCGAAGCGCGCCAGGATGTCCAGCGCGTCCTGGTAGGTGCTGGGGTCGGGCACGGTCGGGCCGCTGGCGATATGGGTCGGCTCATCGCCGGTGACATCCGAGATCACCAAGGAAACAATCTGCGCCTTGCACAGCGCCGCCAGCCTGCCGCCCTGGATCAGGGACAGGTGCTTGCGCACCACGTTCATGTCCTGGATCGGCGCGCCGCAGGCGAGCAGTTCGCGCGTGGTGGCCTTGAGATCGGCCATCGAAACGCCCTCGACCGGCAAGGCCAGCAGACTGGAGCCGCCGCCGGACACCAGCGCCAGCAACAGGTCGTCCGGGCCCAGGGCGCTCACCCGTGCGGCGATTTCGCGCGCGGCCGCTTCGCCCGCTTCGTCGGGTACCGGATGGCCGGCTTCGATTACGCGGATGCGCGGCTGAACTCCACTGGTTGCGTAACCATGCGCGTAGCGGGTGATCACCAGGCCTTCGAGGGGCCGTGCGCTTGGCCACTGGTTCTCTACCGCACGCGCCATGGACGCGGCCGCCTTGCCTGCGCCGACGGCAAGGGTGCGCCCGGCGGGCGCATCGGGCAGAAAGCGAGGCACGACCACAAGGGGATCGGCCGCCGCAACGGCAGCGGCGAAACTGCTCTTGAGCAACGCTTCGGGATTCATCCGGCAATTTTAACCGTCCATGATTTCCCTTTCTCCATGGCGCCAACCTGCGGTGCGAACCCGGCGCCGGGCGCAGTGCCGCGTTACTTGCCCATCGTCATTCCGAGTGTTCCCGCTTGTTTTCCCGAGTATGTTTCCGAGTATGTTTCCGAGTAAGTTCCCGCTTGTGCTCCCGACCGTGTTCCTGAGCGTGTTCCCGACCGTGTTCCTGAGCGTGTTCCCGCGTGTGTTCCCGAGTGTGTTCCCGCATTGACTGCCTTCGGTTGCGGCGGCTAATATGCCTCGCTTCCTCCATCGTCCACACGGCGCCGCGCCAGAGAGAAAAATGACCCGAAAACTCCTGCTTGCACTGTGCGTCGGCGCAGTGGTCCAGTTGGGTGCCGCGCCTACCGCGCTGGCACAGGACAAAATCACCGCCACCCATGTCTTTCCGGCCAGCTGGGTCTATTCGAAGAGCTTTCTGGAATTCGTCAAGAAGGCAAACGCCGCCGGCCGCGGGGCGTTCGAGATCCAGGTGCGCGGCGGGCCGGAGGCGATCGGCATGTTCGAGCAGCCGGCGGCAGTACGCGACGGCGTGGTCGACATGATCTATTCGCCCTGCGCCTTCTACGCCGGGACGGTGCCCGAGTGCGACGCGGTGAGCGCGGCCACCATCGATGGCCCGACAGCGCGCAAAAACGGTGCGCTGGCGGCCTTGAACGAAGCGCACGTGCGCCGCATGAGCGTGGTCTACCTGGGCTGGATCGACAGCGGCATCCGCTTCCACCTGTGGTTCAAGAACCCGCCCAAACTCGATGCGAAGGGCAATCTCGACATTACCGGCGTGAAGCTGCGCGGCAATCCGATCTACAACGCCTTCTTCACCAACTACCTGAAGGCGCAGGTCATCAACCTGCCGTCCACCGAGGTCTATACCGCGCTTGAACGTGGCACCGCGGACGCCACCGGCTGGACCGAGATCGGCCTGATGGACGCCAACTGGGACCGTTTCCTCAAATACCGCCTCGACCCGCCCTTCTTCTCGACCGATCTGGGCGTGATCATGAACGTGCGCAAGTGGAATTCGCTTTCGGACAAATCGAAAGAAATCCTCACCAAGGCGATCGCCGAGCACGAGGTCTCCTCGATCAAGGACCTGACCGAGCTGCGCAAAAAGGAATTCGTTGAGCTTGAAAAGCGCGGCATGAAGGTCGTATCGCTGGGCAAGGAAGCCGCCGCGACCTTCGCCCAGGAAGCCCAGAAGGCAAGCTACAACCGCATGAAGGAACGAATGGAAAAAGCCGGCGGACGCCAGGAAGCCGACCGCTTCATCAAGTTCTTCGCGCCTTGAAGCCGGCGCCGGTACCGGCGCCGTCTTTCACGCACATCACCATGCGCACCCTCTCCCGCGCCTACGACGCCCTCATCTACGGCATGGCGGCCTTGGCCGGCGTGTTGATGGCGGCGATGATGCTGGTCATCACCTTCGACGTGATCCTGCGCAACCTGGGCTACCAAAGCTCGGCGCATTTCTTCACCTTTACCGAGTACGCACTCCTGATCGTGCCCTGCCTGGGTGCGCCCTGGCTGGTGCGCGAAAAAGGCCATGTGTATGTCGAGATACTGCTCATGACCTTCGCGCCGGCGGCGCGGCGCCGCTGCACCATCGGCATTGGCTTCGCCTGCGTCGTGGTGTGCGCCATCTTAGCCTGGTACGGGGTGCAGGTCACATTGCGCAACTACACCTTGAACGACGTAGACGTGCGCTCGCTCGACATGCCGCGCTGGATGATCGTGATCTTCATTCCGCTGGCTTTCGCCCTGATGGCCACCGAGTTCGCGCGCTTCATCTGGCGCGGCGAGGATTTTCTCGGCCTTCTCGGCGGGCAAGCCGAAGACAGGAGCTAGCCGCACGTGGAATGGTATTGGGCGGCGCTTCTGCTGTTTGGCCTGGGCATCGGCCTGATGTTCCTCGGCATTCCGGTGGCGATCGCGTTTTTCGCCACCAACCTGGTGGCCGCGGTCTTGTTCATGGGCGGCGGCAGCGGCATCGCGCAGGTGATCAACAACGGCTTCGGCGCGATGACGTCTTTCGCGCTGGTGCCGATCCCGATGTTCCTGTTGATGGGCGAGCTGTTCTATCACACGGGCTTAGCCACCAAGTGCTTCAATGCCGCCGACAAACTGTTGGGCAATATCCGCGGCCGCCTGGCCTACGTAACGCTGATCGGCGGCACCGCCTTCGCAGGCCCGGCCGGGTCCAGCATGGGCGCCTGCGCACTGCTGGGCTCCCTGATGGTGCCGGAGATGATGAAGCGCGGCTACAACAAGTACCTGTCGATCGGCCCGATCATGGGGGTCGGCGGGCTGGCGGTCATCATCCCGCCTTCGGCGTTGACGGTGCTCTTGGCGACCCTCGGGCGCACCGACGTGGGCGACCTCTTGATCGCAGGTATCGTTCCGGGCTTCATCCTGGCCCTGATGTACGGCATCCTGATCTGGGCCTGGACCGTCATCGATCCCGGCGCCGCGCCGGCCTACCAGGCGGCGGCGG
>JAYVST010000111.1:0-3564 GCA_043775255.1 Burkholderiales bacterium | reverse complement strand
GCATCGACCCACGCGAGCGCACCTGCGCCTGCGCCGGAGGCCCTTGCGTTCGCATCGGCGGACGTCCCTGCGCCTGCATCCTCGGCCGCCAATCTCTCCGCCCCCGCCATCGGCGACTGCATCGGCTGCTACCACCTGCTCGACCAGCTCGGCGAAGGTGGCATGGGTACCGTGTATCTGGCCGAGCAACACGCGCCGGTGCATCGAAAAGTCGCGCTGAAGGTCGTGCGCACCGGCCAGATGAGCGCCGACGCGTGCGCCCGCTTCGAGGCCGAACGGCAGGCGCTGGCGCTGATGCAGCACGCGAACGTCGCGACGGTGTTCGACGCCGGCAGCACCCCGTCCGGGCAGCCCTACTTCGCGATGGAGTACGTGCAGGGCCAGGACATCACCGCGCACTGCGACCAGCTGCGTCTGGATTTCCGCGCCCGCGTCACGTTGTTCCTGCAGGTCTGCGAAGGTGTGCTGCACGCGCATCAGAAGGGCCTGATCCACCGCGACCTCAAGCCGGGCAACATCCTGGTGAGCCGGGCGAAGGATCCGCCGGCGGCGGTCAAGATCATCGACTTCGGTGTGGCCAAGTCGATGTCCGGCCTGCTGGCCGCCAACCCGGCGCACACCCGGCTGGGCAGCTTCGTGGGCACGCCTGCGTACAGCAGCCCGGAGCAGGTGTCCGGGCCGATGGCGAGCGTCGACACGCGCGCCGACATTTACTCGCTGGGCGTGGTGCTGTACCAGTTGCTGGCGGGGGTGACGCCCTACAGCGACGACGAACTGAGCCGCAAGACGCCCGTGGAACTGGCGCGCCTGCTCAGCGGAGAACATCCGCCGAGCCTGCTTATGCGCTACGCCAGCCTGAGCCGGGAAGAGGAACAGACCATCGCGG
The DNA here is from genome assembly GCA_043775255.1 of Burkholderiales bacterium. GTDB lineage: Bacteria > Pseudomonadota > Gammaproteobacteria > Burkholderiales > JAEUOS01 > JAEUOS01. The sequence continues at coordinate 2,678 of JAYVST010000111.1, read as the reverse complement.
AACGACGTTCGCTGTCGGTGGAGGAGATGAAAGCCGAGCTGGGCGCGGACGTGTCGTGGATTGTGGGCAAATGTCTGGAAGTGGACCCGGACGACCGCTACCCGACGGTGCTGGCGCTGGAGAACGATCTTCGCCGCTGGCTGGAGAACCTGCCGGTGCAGGCGCGTCCGGCATCGCGGTTGTACAGGCTGCGTAAGTTCGCGCGTCGGCACCGGTGGGGCGTGGCGGCGGCCACGCTGGGCACGGTGGCGCTGCTGGGAACCACCACTGCGGCGATCGTCGGCTATGTCCGCACGGGCATGGCGCTCGAAGCGGCGGAAGCGGCGACCCGAAAGGCCGAAATGGCTGCCGAGTTCCAGGTCAAGCAGATGCAGTCCATCGACCCTGCCGCGATGGGGGCCGGCATGCGCGACAGCTTGATCGAGGCGGTCGGCAAGCGCGGTGCGGACGCCGGCCTGGACAGCGCGGCCGTCGCGGACAGCCAGCGGCAATTCGAAGCCACGATCCGGGGCTTGAATTTCACCGATCTCGCGCTCGCCCAGTTGAACGGCTACACCATCGAGCCGGCATTGTCGGCGCTCAGGAGAGACTACGGCGACCAACCGTTGCTGCAGGCGCAGCTCATGGAGACACTGGCCGAAACGCACACGCAGATCGGGCAGGACGAGAAGGCGCTGGAACTCGTCGAAGCCGCACTGGCGACGCATCGAAAGCTGCTGGGCGCGGACCATCCGTTGTCGATCCTGTCGCTGGCCCGCCGCGGAAGCGTGTATCGCGACATCGGGAAAAGCAAGCTGGCATTGGCCGACCTGGAGCAGGCGTTGAAGGATGCGCGTCGCGTCCTCGGCGACAAGGACCCCATTACCTCGCGCATCATGGCGAAAACCGCCCTGACGCTCGGGGGCAGCGGCGCGCGTACGGAGGTGGATGCGCTGGCGCAGGCGGAGCGGCTTGCCCGGGAAGCGCTGGACAACCAGCGTCGCGCATTGGGCAACGATCATCCGCACACCCTCGAAGCCCTCGATGCGCTGGTTGTCATCCTGGTGTGGGACCAGAAAGCCAGGCAGGCGCTTCCGCTCGCTAAGGAGCTGCACGAGCGCACGAGTCGAATCCCCGGTGAACCCGAAAAGAAGATGGCCGCCGGCGAACGCCTGGCCATGACCTATAACGCGCTTGCGCAGAATGCCGAATCGGAAGCCATCATGCGGCAACTGGTGCAGGAGGCGACGAACTCGCTGGGAAGCAGCCACCCGGTGACCATGCGCCATACCGGGAATCTCGCGCACCTGCTGCTCGCTCGGGGCAAGCCCGGCGAGGCCGAAACCTACGCGAAAAAGGCATTGGAGATCGAAGAGTCTCTGTACGGGGTCGGAACGATCCAGACGTATTTTGCGATGTCGCGTCTGTCGTCCGCATACAACGATCAAGGGCGTTTTTCCGAAGCGGAGCCGATGTATCGGAAGATGCTGGCCACGCTGCAGAACGAGTTTGGCGGAGAGCACCCGAGGACCTTCACGGTCCTCGCCAATCTGGCCCGGAATCTGTGCGAACAGGGGCGCAACGATGAAGCCGCTGCGCTGGTGAAAACCGTGATCGATGGCGGCGAACGCGTCTACGGACGCGAGGTGGAAGTGACGGCGCATGTTATGCAGACCTCCGCGATGGTCCTGCGGTCGAAGGGCCGGCTGGCAGCCTCCGCAGCGCAATATCGAAAAGTGCTCGTCATCCGGCGACGCCTTCTCGGCGATACGGCCCCCGACACCCTGGGGGCGATCGCCTCCATTGCGGAGGTGATTCACGCGCAGGGCGACAGCGAACAAGCCGAGTCTTTGCTGCGCACGCTGCTGGATGTCCATCGTCGTACAGGCACCGATAACATGCAGCAGCATGCGATGCTCCACACCCTGAATATTTTCGTCGAGGTGCTGCGCGCGCGCGGCAAGGACGACGAAGCCGCAGCCCTGGGGCAGGAGCTGGCGGCGGGCGCTTCCGACGCATACGACGCCCGGCACTATCTGATCGGCATATACCTGACAAATCACGCTCGCACGCTGACCGCATTGCGCCGCTTCGAGGATGCCGAAAGCACGCTCCATCGCGCCAAGGCCAATCTTGCGCAGGGCTACAACCCCAACCCCGAACCGGTGCGTGAGCTCGCCGATGCCTACATCGCGCTTTACGAGGCCTGGAACACCGACCGTCCCGGCACGGGCACAAAGGCCAAAGCCGATGCTTGGCGGAGCAGACTCTCTGCCGCGAACAAGGCGGGGACCGGCCGCGCGGCGGGGGTGCTGGCCGGGAGTTGATCTCGGCCGTCGGCGCTGGCGCCATGAAACCGAAGAGACTGCACCCGGGCGCGGAGGCCCGCGACCTGCGGACTGCAGGCCCCGCCCGACGACGTTCGGCCGGCCGATACCTGCCTTGCGCGTGCAAACTTTGCGCAGATGAGGCCGAAACCGCCTGCCGGCGATATCAATTCATATAGTTTCATGAATTTTTAGCCATCCAAATCAATGACTTGGGCGGGGGGAATCTAGATCCCTGTTGATTGCCATGGATTGTCATCGATTCGGACGGTTTCCGGCTTGATCGGCCAAAAGGCTGGCGTAGAACGGAGCTGCGGAAGCGATCCATGCCTCGCCGAGTCGCCGGCAGCGACATCCGATCCGGAGCGTCAC
>JAYVST010000110.1:0-13316 GCA_043775255.1 Burkholderiales bacterium | reverse complement strand
GGCCGCGATCGCGGCGGGGTTTTGGCTTATAATCCGCTCGTTGTGCAAGACTTCCATCACCTCTCGATTCATATGCGAAAAATCCTGTTTTGGTCGGCGCTGGCCGGCGCAATGTCAATGTCGACGGCCCAGGCGCAAAGCCCGGACTTAGGGGCCACCAAGTCCGGCGGCAAAGCCGCGATGTGCATCGGCTGCCACAGCATTCCCGGCTACAAGGTCGCTTTCCCGCATGTCTATCATGTGCCTTTCATATCGGGCCAGAATCCGAAGTACCTCGAAGCGGCGCTCAAGGCTTACCAGAGCGGCGAGCGCAAGCATCCGACCATGCGCTCGATCGCCGCATCGCTCACCGACAAGGACATCACCGAACTTGCCGCTTACTACGGCGGCATGGAGAAGGGAGTGACGAAATGAAGCATCTGGCCATGGTCGCTATCCTGTTCACAGTCTCCGCAGCGGCCGTCGCGGCCGGCAATGCGGAGCGCGGCAAGCAAAAGGCCGACCAGGTCTGCGCCGCCTGCCATGCGGTGGGCGGGGACTGGAACAAGCCCCTGCAACCCGAGTATCCGCGCCTGGCGGGCCAGCATCGCGACTATCTGGTGACGTCGCTCAACGCCTACAAGCAGGGGGACAAATCGCAGCTCGGCCGCAAGAACGCCATCATGGCCGGCCAGGCGGCGGCGTTGTCGAAGCAGGAGATCGAGGACATTTCCGCGTTCCTTGCCGGATTGCCCGGAGCCCTGCACGTCAGGGCGCGCTGAGTGCGGGTGCGGTTACGCAGGGAACAACGCCGGCCGAGTGCCGGCGTTGTCCTTTCTGTGTCGCTGCTGCCGGCTACTTGATGACGACCTTGTTGGCTTTGGTGATCGCGGTGCGGATCTCGGCGATCGCCTTCTCGATCTCGTCATCGGACAGATATTCGCTCTTGGCGGCCTGCTCGAAACCCTCGATACGCGATGAGAATTCGTCCGCCGGCAGGGTCAGGGTCGAAACGGAATCCGGTCCCGTGGTATCGACCTCGTTCCAGGTCATCGCCACTACGGTCAGGTTGTCCGGATCGGCGCCGGCGCGGCGCTCGGCCTGATTCATCAGGAGCGGCACCGCGCGCATCACCGTATCGTTCATGAACGCGGTGGCGATGAGACGTGACGGCAGCGGCCCCCATACGCCATCGGTGCACATCAGCAGCGTATCGCCCGCCTTCAGGCGAGCGCGCGGCGTGATGTCGATCTGCGGCGCCACATGCGCGCCCAGGCAATTGAATATCTTGTTGCGGTCGGGATGGGCTGCCACCGCTTCTTCGCGCACGATGCCCTGCAACACCAATTGCTGCACGCGCGAGTGATCGCGTGTCTGGCTCAAGATCTGGCCGGCGCGGATGTGATAAATGCGTGAATCGCCAGCGTGTGCCCACCAGGTATGGTTGTCCTGCACGATGGCGGCGACCACGGTGGTGCGCGGGGATTCGAGCAGGCCATGTTCTTCGGCGTATTGCAGGATGGCCGCGTGCGCGCCATTGAGCGCTTCGATTAGAAACGCATCCGGGTCGGGCAGTTTGGGCCGGCCTTCGCGCTGAAATTTCTGGCCGACGAATTCGACCGTGATTTGCGCGGCGATCTCGCCGTGCAGGTGCCCGCCCATGCCGTCGGCCACGATGATCATCAGGGACTCGCGCGAGAACACGTAGCCCATGCGGTCCTGGTTGTATTTGCGGCCGCCCTTGCGGCTTTCCTGGAAGATGGAGAATTTCATCGCGCGCGCCGCTTATTTCGCCGTATCCGGTTTTTCGCCTTCCCGACCGGGAGGGCGGGTGATGTCATCGAACATGCGTTTGAAGCCGGTGATGACGGTGGATTTCTGGGCATCCGGAAGGCGATTGTCGACGATCGCCTTTTGCAGGCTGAAAACGCTTTGCGGGCGTTTCAGGTAATCCATGTCCAGGCACCAGTCGATGATCTCAAGCAGCTCTTTAGCGTACTTGCCCTTGAACGTGCGCGTCACCGGCTGCATACGGTCTTTTTCCAGCCTCTGGTCGGCTGCCTGGGGCGCCATGCCGGAAAGGCAGGCAAACATCGACGCACCGATCGAATAGATGTCCGTCCAGGGACCCAGCGTTTCGCGGTTCCTGTATTGCTCGGGAGCCGCGAAGCCCGGCGTATACATCGGATTGAGCTTTGGGGCGTCGGTGATCAGCGTCTGGCGCGCGGCGCCGAAGTCGAGAAGCACCGGAATGCCGTCGTTGCGGATGTAGATGTTGGCTGGCTTCAAGTCTAAGTGCAGCAACTTGTTGGTGTGGACTTCCCGCAGGCCGTTCATGAGTTGGACGAACACGTGGCGGATGAAGTTTTCCTTGATTTCGCCCTTGCGCTGGACGATGTGCTCCTGGAGCGTGCGGCCGCGCTCGTATTGCATGACCATGTAGACGGTTTCATTGGCACGGAAGAAGTTGATCACGCGCACCACGTTGGCGTGCGATATCCGCGCCAGCGCCCGGCCTTCCTCGAAGAAGCACTTCATGCCATAGCGGAACAGGTTGACGTGTTCCGGCGTGATGGTCGGCAGGATCTGCCCCTGGCCGCGCAGCGACAGACCCGCCGGCAGGTATTCCTTGATCGCAACCGGGGAACCGTACTCGTCGTACGCAAGGTACACAATGGAAAACCCGCCCGAGGCGATCGGCCGGGCGATTCGGTAGTTTTCCAGAATGGTGTTCTCGGGCAACGCCGAATTCGACTGTGCGGCCATGCGTTCGCTCGATGCTCCCGACCTGCTCTTATAATCGCGCAACCTCGGCGACATTGTAACCAAATTGACTTGCGCGCCCGACTGCGGCGCGCGCCGGAATACGGAATTTCGACGTGATACTTTCAATGACAGGTTTCGGCACCGCAGCGCGCGAATTGCCGCATGGCGCCTTGAGCATCGAGATCAGGGGGGTCAATTCGCGTTTTCTCGACACGGTATTCCGGCTCAATGACGAGTTGCGAGCCCTCGAGTCGGGACTGCGCGAACTGGTTGCAGCTGCGGTGTCGCGCGGCAAGGTCGAAGTGCGTCTGGGCTATGGCCGTGATGTGGCCACACGGACGGCGCGGCCGCTGTCGCTCAATGGCGCGATGGTTGAGCGCCTGGCACAAGCCGCCACCGAGGTCCGACGCCTGGTGCCGGAGGCGCGCGCGTTCTCGACCCGCGAAATCCTCGAATGGCCTGGAGTTTTGGAGGACGCCAGCCTGCCGCCGGACGTTCTGCGCACCGCCGCGATGGACTTGGCGCGCGATGCCTTGGCCGAATTCCAGGCGTCGCGCGAGCGCGAGGGCGCGAAGCTGCGTGCGATGCTGGAGGAGCGGGTCGCGGCGATCGCCCAATGGGTCGCGAAGATCGAGCCGATGCTGCCTGCGGTCGTAGCCGAACATCACGCGCGCGTGGCCGCGCGCCTGCGCGAGGTGCTTGGGTCGACAGACGACGAACGGGTGCGCCAGGAAGTGGCATTGTTCGGCATCCGGATCGATGTTGCCGAGGAACTGTCGCGGCTGGCGGCGCATTTGAGTGAAGTAGGGCGCGTGCTCAGCCGCGGCGGGGCCTGCGGCAAACGGCTCGACTTCCTCATGCAGGAGTTGCACCGCGAAGCCAACACACTGGGTTCCAAGTCGGTCTCGCCCGAGGTCTCGGCCTGCGCGATGGAAATCAAGATCCTGATCGAGCAGATGCGAGAACAGGTGCAGAACATCGAATGATGGGACTGCGCGCATCCCATGCGACGGCAGCGCGAGGTGACCCTTGAGCGGCTCGTTTTTCATCATTTCGGCGCCTTCGGGTGCCGGTAAATCCTCGCTGGTCAACGCGCTTCTCGCCGCCGACGATCGCCTATGTCTTTCCATTTCCCACACTACGCGCAGTCCGCGCGGTTCGGAACAGGACGGTCGCGAGTATCACTTCGTGAACCGCGAGACATTCATGGAAATGCGCTCGCGCGGCGAGTTTTTCGAATGCGCGGAGGTTCACGGCAACCTTTACGGCACTTCGCGCGCTGCGGTGGCCGTGCAAATCACTGCGGGCCGGGATGTGGTTTTTGAAATCGATTGCCAGGGCGCGTAACAATTGCGCGGGGTGTTCGCCGACGCGCTTTCGATCTTCGTACTGCCGCCATCGATGCAGGAACTGGAGCGCCGCCTGCGCGGTCGCGGCACCGACGACGCGACAGTGGTCGCCCGGCGCCTTTCTGCTGCAGCGCAAGAAATACGCGAAGTTGCGAGATTCGACTATGTTATTATCAATCTGCACTTTTCCGAGGCACTGGAAGAGTTTCAGGCGATTGTCATGGCTGCACGGCAGCGCCTGGCGCAAGTGAGCAGTCGCGAAAGGAATTTGTTCGCGGACTTCGGAATCAACCCAGGTCAGGTTTTTGAATAGCGCTCCCCATGGCAAGAATTACCGTAGAAGATTGTCTTCAGAGAATTCCGAATCGCTTTCAGTTGACGCTGGCCGCAACGTATCGGGCGCGCCAGCTGGCGCAGGGCGCATCGCCCAAGCTCGAAGGCAGCCGCGACAAGCACACCGTAACCGCCTTGCGTGAAATCGCCTCCGGCTTGGTCGGACTGGAAATGCTCAAGCAAGTCAAGTCGTGACGCTGTTTTCCGGCGCGGTGATCACTGCATGGACCCCGCCAGACCTCGCCAGGTTTACCGTGCCCCGGCTGCCGTAGCAGCGGAAATCCGAGGCAGGCCGGGCGGGCCGGCCCCGCCCGACGTCGGTGGCGACAAAAGCGGCAAGGCCGCGCAGTTGCAGACTCTTTTGGGGACGCTTTCGGCTTATCTCAAGCCTGCCGACATCGACAGGGTGACGCGGGCGTTCGCGTTCAGCGAGGCAGCGCACCAGGGCCAGATGCGTGCCAGCGGCGAGGAGTACATCACCCATCCTCTGGCCGTGACGGCGATCTGCGCGTCCTGGAAACTCGACATCCAGGCCTTGCTCGCGGCGCTGCTGCACGACGTGGTCGAAGACACCGGCATCACCAAGGCCGACATCGCCGCGCAGTTCGGGCCGGCCGTCGCCGAACTGGTCGATGGTGTGTCCAAGCTCGACAAGATCGAGTTTCAGAGCCAGGAAGATGCGCAGGCGGAAAACTTCCGCAAGATGCTGCTGGCGATGGCGCGTGACGTGCGCGTCATGCTGGTCAAACTGGCCGATCGTCTGCACAACATGCGCACGCTGTCCGCGCTGAAAAGCCCGAAGCGGCGCCGCATCGCGCGCGAAACGCTGGACATCCATGCGCCCATCGCCCACCGCCTCGGACTCAACCAGGTGTATCGGGAATTGCAGGATCTGGGGCTGGCCAATTTGTACCCGTACCGCTTCGCGGTGATCTCCAAAGCCGTGAAATCGGCGCGCGGCAATCGTCGCGAAGGCATTGCCAAAATTCTCGACACCCTACAGCGGGTCTTGCCGGAAGCGGGTATTGCAGCGCAGGTTTACGGCCGCGAAAAGCACCTGTACGGCATCTACCGCAAGATGGTGGAAAAGCGCCTCACTTTCTCGCAGGTGCTCGATGTTTACGGATTCCGGGTGGTGGTGCCGGACGTGGCCGCCTGCTATCTGGCCCTGGGCGCACTGCACAGCCTGTATAAACCGGTGCCCGGCAAGTTCAAGGACTATATCGCGATTGCGAAGGTCAACGGTTACCAGTCCTTGCACACCACGCTCATCGGCCCGTACGGAACTCCGGTTGAAATGCAGATTCGCACAGCCGAAATGCACCGCATCGCCGAAGCGGGCGTGGCCGCGCACTGGTTGTACAAGAACGACGACACCTCCATTTCGGATGTGCAGAAAAAGACCCACAAATGGCTGCAGTCGCTCTTAGATATCCAGGACAACTCGCGTGATCCGGTGGAGTTTCTCGAGCACGTCAAGGTCGACCTGTTTCCCGACGAGGTCTACGTGTTCACGCCCAAGGGACGCATCATGGCGCTGCCGCGCGGCGCCACCGCTGTCGATTTCGCCTATGCGGTGCATACCGACGTGGGCGACCAAACCGTGGGTGCGAAGATCAACGGCGAGCCCTTGCCGCTGCGTACCGAATTGAAGAATGGCGATCTGGTGGAGATCGTCACGTCGGCCGGATCGCAGCCCAATCCGGGCTGGCTCGGCTTCGTGCGCACCGGCAAGGCGCGTGCGCATATCCGGCATTACATGAAGACGGTGAAGTACGAGGAATCGGTCGGACTGGGTCAGCGACTGTTGAACCAGGCCTTGCGTGCCCTCGGCATCGAGCAGGGAGACCTCGACGCCAACCGCTGGGAACGTATCGTCCGTGACGCCGGTGCGAAAACGCGCCAAGACCTGTACGCCGACATCGGCCTGGGCAAGCGCCTGGCCGCAGTAGTGGCGCGGCGCCTAGCGGCAGCTGCGGGCATGGAAGGTGCGTTGCAGGACGGCAGGCTCGAAGCGCGTTCCGTGCCTGTAACCATTCGCGGCGCCGACGGCATGGCGGTGCAACTGGCTACTTGCTGCCGTCCGATCCCGGGCGATCCGATCATCGGCCATATCAGCAAGGGCCAGGGCCTCTTGATCCACACCCATGATTGCAAGGTCATCGCCAAGTCGCGCCGCAAGGAGCCGGACAATTGGGTGGATGTCGATTGGGATCCGGAACCGGACAAGCATTTCAACGTCGGAATTCGCGCCCTGGTAACCAACGGCCGCGGCATTCTGGCCAAGGTCGCCGCCGAAATCACCGCAGCCGACACCAACATCACGAACGTGCACACCGAAGACGACGAGACCGGCAATTACGCCATCATGGAGTTCGCCATCGATGTATCGGACCGGGCCCACCTGGCACGCGTAATGCGCTCGCTACGACGCTTGCAGGAAGTGGTGCGCATCAGCCGGATCAAGACCTGACGCGTGCTCGGTGAATCGGTGTCGCTGCACGAGTCCTGCGCGATTGCTTGCCGCAGCGACGCGGCTGCGCCCACGACCGCATCAGCCTTCAAAGGGCCATCGGAACCCTTCAGCAGCCACTTGGCAACACTGCCATGACCTTGGCCGGCAGCGTGCCGGTGTCAAGTGTGCCGGGGACAGGCGTGCCGGTGGCAGGTGTGCCGGTGGCAGGTGTGCCGGTGTCAGGTGTGCCGGTGTCAGGTGTGCCGGTGTCGAGCGTGCCGGTGTCGAGCGTGCCGGCGTCGAGCGTGCCGGCGTCGAGCGTGCCGGCGTCCGCGACGCCGGCTACGCCTACCGCAGCAGCACCGTCCGTCGGCTAAATTTACGGCAACAGCACCGTCGAGCCGGTGGTCTTGCGGCCTTCGACATCGGCTTGCGCCTGCCCCGCGTCCTTGAGCGCATAGCGGTGATTGATGTTCACTTTGACCTGACCGCTGGCTACCACGCCGAACAGATCGGCCGCCATGGATTCGAGGCGGCTGCGATCGGCCACGTAGGTCATCAACGTGGGGCGCTGGACGTAGAGCGACCCTTTTTGCGACAGCACGCCCAGACTGACCGGCGGCACCGCACCGGAGGCGTTGCCGAAGCTGATCATATAGCCGAGCGGTCGCAGGCAGTTGATCGAACTGTCCCAGGAGTCTTTGCCGACAGAGTCGAACACCACGGGCACGCCCTTGCCGCCGGTGATTTCCTTCACCCGCGCGAGCGTGTCCTCGCGCGAGGTGACCACGGTGTGAGTGCAACCATGCGCGCGCGCGACTTCGGCCTTGGCATCGCTGGAAACGGTGCCGATAACGTTTACGCCCAGGGCCTTGAGCCATTGCATCGCGAACAGTCCGACGCCTCCGGCGGCCGCCGTCCAGAGCACCGTATCGCCGGACTTGACCGGGTAGGACTGTTTGATCAGGTATTGCACTGTCATGCCCTGCAACATCATGGCCGCGCCATGCTCGAAGCTGATGGATTCCGGCAACTTCACCAGAACGCCGGCCGGCATCACGCGCGCTTCGGCATAGGCCCCGTTGCCGCCGCCGGCATAGGCAACGCGATCGCCCGCTTTGACGTGGTTCACGCCGGCGCCGACCGCTTCGACCACACCGGCGCCTTCAGACCCCAATCCGGCCGGCAAGGAGGCCGAGGGATATAGCCCGGTGCGGAAGTAAATGTCGATGAAATTGAGACCAACCGCATGGTGCCGCACGCGGGCCTCGCCCGGACCGGGGTCGCCGACGGTGACGTCTTCGAGGGTCAGGACTTCGGGGCCGCCGTTCTTGTAAATCCGGATTGCCTTGGGCATGGAATTCTCCTCTTGCAGGGGTAGTGGGTCGAAAGGGGAGCAGAGAATACCACCTGCGATCGTCCGCTTCGCGGCATAATTCCGTCTCCACAACAGTTTTCGCGGAGACCGGCCGATGACACATGCCAAAACAATCCTGTGTGCGTCGGCGCTTTTGCTCGCGTTCACTGCGGGCGCGGCGGAAGTCGCCGGCGTGCAGGTGATCGAGACGGTGCGCTTAGCCGGCGTGGACCTGAAGCTCAACGGTGCGGGGATCAGGACGCGGGCGGTATTCAAGGTGTATGTGGGGGCACTCTATCTGGCGGAAAAAAAGGCGGCCGCGGGCGAGGTGATCGCGTCGCCGGGTCCGAAGCGCATCGCCCTGCATCTGTTGCGCGACCTCTCGGTCGAGCAACTTGGCGGGGCGCTCAATGACGGACTTGTTGCCAATCTGGCTGAAGCCGAGCTTGCCCGGTTCAAGTCGCAGATCGAAGAACTCAAGGCCACCATGGAAGCCGTCGGCGCCGCGCGCGAAAAGAGCGTCGTGACCATCGACTATCTGCCCGACAGCGGCATGCGCATTGCCATCGACGGTTCAGCGCGCGGCAGGCCGATCGCGGGCGAGGACTTCTTTCGCGCCCTGATGAAGATATGGCTTGCCGACAAGCCGGTCGACCGGAGTTTGAAGTCGGCAATGCTCGGGCAACCGGGCTGATTGTCGGGGAGTCGCGCATTGACCCTAGCGCTGCTGTCGTTTGACGCGGTGACCGCCGCGCCTTTCGGCGGCATCGGTCTGCGTCTGGCCGGAAGCGAGATAGGAGAACTGGTGTACTTGCCGCGTTCGGTCGCGCCTGTGGCGCCACGCTCGGCCTTGGCCAGGAAAGTGGTCGCACAGATCCGGACGTATCTCGCGGATCCGGACTTCCGCTTCGACTTGCCGCTGGCGCTCAAGGGAACCGAATTCCAGCGTCGTGTCTGGAGCGCGATCGCCTCGATTCCATCTGGCCGGACCCTCACCTACGGTCAGGTGGCAAGACATGTACGTAGTTCGCCGCGCGCCGTCGGTCAGGCCTGCGGCGCCAACTGGTTTTCCCTGGTGGTGCCGTGTCATCGGGTCCTCGCGACCGGTGGCATCGGCGGTTTTGCCAATCACGATGATGGCGGATTTCACATCGAAATCAAGCGCTGGCTCCTGCAACATGAGCGGGTGGCCGGTTATGGGTGAGACCACCGCCCTGATCGACGAATTTTGCGACGCAGCCTGGCTGGAGGACGGACTGGCGCGCCTGACGCTCGACGCGTACAGGCGCGATCTTGTGCAATTGTCCGACTGGCTCACTGGGCAAGGGCGCGAACTGGCTGCAGCGACTGAAACTGACATGCTCGGCTATCTCGCGTCGCGCCATGCTGATGGTGCGCGCGCTTCCAGCAGCAATCGGCGCCTGTCGACAGCGCGCCGCTTCTACCGATGGATGCTCAGGCAAGGCCGTAGGTCAGCCGATCCGACCGCGAACCTCGATTCCGCCAAGCTGGCGCCGCGCTTTCCGAAAACGCTTTCGGAGGCGGATGTCGAGAACCTCCTGTCGATACCCGACACTGCGACCTTGCTCGGGCTGCGCGACCGTGCGATGCTGGAATTGCTCTATGCCAGCGGATTGCGGGTGTCCGAACTGGTTGCGTTGCGCACGCTCGAAGTGAGCTTGTCAGACCACGTGTTGCGGGTGGCATCGGGCAAGGGCGCCAAGACGCGCTTAGTCCCCTTCGGCGAAGAGGCTGCAGCCTGGATCGCGCGCTATCTTGCCGATGCGCGCCCGTCCCTGACGGGAGCGCACCATGTGGACGCGCTTTTCCTGACAGCGCGCGCGGCAGCTATGACGCGGCACAATTTCTGGCACATGGTCAAGCGCTACGGCGCGGCCGCCATGATTCCGGCTGCCTTGTTGTCACCCCACACCTTGCGCCACGCGTTCGCCACCCACCTGCTCAACCACGGCGCCGATCTGCGCGTGGTGCAAATGCTGCTCGGCCATGCCGACATCTCCACCACGCAGATCTACACCCACGTCGCCCGCGCGCGCTTGAAGGAACTGCACGCGGCGCACCATCCGCGCGGTTGAGCCATGGCCAGGAAGCAGCGTGTTTCCGAAACGCCCGCCACCGCCTTCTTGAAGGCCAGCGGTGTTGAATTCGGCGAACATCCGTATGCATATGTGGAGCACGGCGGGACCGAAGTACCGGCAAGCGAACTTGGCGTCGACGAGCACATCATTGTCAAGACGCTGGTCATGCAGGACGAACAGGGCCAACCCCTCATCGTGCTGATGCACGGCGATCGCAAGGTTTCGACCAAGAATCTGGCGCGCCAGGCGGGTGTCAAGTCCGTTCTGCCCTGCAAGCCGGACGTCGCGAATCGGCATACCGGCTATCTGATCGGCGGTACGACACCATTCGCCACGCGCAAGACCATGCATGTGTTCGTCGAGGCATCGATCTTCGACCTTGACAGGATTTACATCAACGGCGGGCGCCGCGGTTATTTAGTGTCCTTTGCCGCCGGTGAACTCGCGAGGCTTTTGCCGGTGTCGCGCGTGACGGTGGCGCTTGAAGAGTAGACGCCAGGTTCTCAGAAAGGCGCCGGCATGGCTTCGCACTGCTTGACGGCGCTGCCTCCCGAGTCGATGCTTTCCAACACCACCCGAAATCCCCAGAGCCTGGCAACGTGCTTGAGCACCTCGTTAGCCGAGTCGTCAAGCGGACGGTCCGCGTGTTGTTGATGGCGCAGCGTTATCGAGCGGTCGCCGCGGGTGTCGACCGACCAGACCTGGATGTTGGGCTCACGGTGATTGATGTCGTATTGGCGCGCCAGGCTCTCGCGCAACTGGCGGTAGCCCGCATCGTCGTGGATTGCGGACACTTCAAGATCGGCAACCTTGTCGTCGTCGCGCACCACGAAGAGGCGGAAACGGCGCATCAATGCCGGTGACAGGTACTGGCCGATGAAGCTTTCGTCCTTGAAGTTGCGCATCGCATAGTCGAGCGTCTTGACCCAATCGGACCCGGCGATGTCGGGGAACCAGCGCCGGTCTTCGTCGGTGGGAAGTTCGCAAATGCGGCGGATGTCGCTCATCATTGCGAACCCGAGCGCATAGGGATTGATGCGGCCACCCGGCGCTTGGGCCACGACATTGGTGTGGGACAGCAGGAACTCGAGCATGAAGCCGTCGGTCAGAAGACCCTCGTCATACATGCTGTTGAGCAAGGTGTAGTGCCAGAACGTGGCCCATCCCTCGTTCATCACCTGGGTCTGGCGTTGCGGATAGAAGTACTGTGCGACCTTGCGCACGATGCGCACGATTTCACGTTGCCAGGGTTCGAGCAGGGGCGCATGCTTCTCGATAAAGTAGAGCAGGTTTTCCTGCGGTTCCTCGGGAAAACGCGCCCTGGTCTCCTCCGCTTTGCGATCGCCCGGACGCGGCAAGGTGCGCCACAAATCATTGACCTGGCGCTGCTGATAGATCTCGCGTTCCGACCGGCGCGCCTTTTCCTGCGCCAGGGACAGTTTCTGCGGGCGCCGGTAGCGATCGACGCCGTGGTCCATCAATGCATGGCATGAATCGAGCACCTTCTCCACTGTTTCGATGCCGTGCAACTCTTCGCATTCGGCGATATAGGCTCGCGCGTACACCAGGTAGTCGATGATCGACGAAGCGTCCGTCCACATGCGGAACAGATAGTTGCCCTTGAAGAAGGAATTGTGCCCGTAGGCCGCATGGGCGATCACCAGTGCCTGCATCGGCAGCGTGTTTTCCTCCATCAGGTAGGAAATGCAGGGTTCCGAATTGATCACGATTTCGTAGGCCAGGCCCATTTGCCCGCGTCGGTAACTGCGTTCGGTGGCGATGAATTGCTTGCCGAACGACCAGTGGCGATAGTTGACCGGCATTCCCACCGAAGCGTAGGCGTCCATCATCTGCTCAGCGGTGATGATCTCCAGCTGGTTCGCATAGGTGTCCAACCCGAATCGCCGCGCGGTACGCGCAATCGCTTCATGATAGGTTTCAATCAGATCGAATGACCATTCAGAGGGGCAGGGCAGCGGGTTTTCTGCCCGCGCGGAAGCGTCAGGCGGCAAGTCCGGACGGTCGCTCACGCGCCAGCCTCTTTGCGGAACAGGTCGCGGAACACCGGATAGATGTCGGCCACCCCGGCGATCATGCGCATGGCGAAATGCGGAGTGGCAGCCGCGACGCGGGTGTATTCCTCCCACAGACTCTGCTCGCCTTCGGCCACCTGCACATAGGCGAAGTAGCGCACCAGGGGCAATAGGCTGGCGGTGAGCAATTCGCCGCACTTTGCCGAATCCTGCCCCCAGTTGTCGCCATCCGACGCTTGCGCGCCGTAGATATTCCATTCCCCTGATGGATAGCGTGCGCGGATGATGTCGTGCATCAGGTTGAGCGCACTGGAGACGACGGTGCCACCGGACTCGGTGGCGTGGAAGAAATCGTGTTCGTCGACTTCGTCGGCTTGGGTGTGATGGCGGATGAACACAACTTCGGTGCGCTCGTAGTGGCGCGTCAGGAACAGGTAGAGCAGGATGAAAAACCGTTTGGCGATGTCCTTGCGCGCTTCGTCCATCGAACCCGACACATCCATGACGCAAAACATCACGGCCTTGGCGACCGGTTGCGGGACCCTGACGCGATTGCGATAGCGCAGATCGATCGGATCGAGGTAGGGAATCGCCCGCAGGCGGCGCACCAGGCGCTCTATCTCGGCTTCCAGTATTGAGATTTCGTTGGCGAGCGCGTCCGGCTGGCGCCTTGCCTGGGTGAGGCTATCGCGCAATTCGGCCAAACGACGCCGATGCTCCGAGCCGAGCGCGATGCGGCGGCCCAGGGCACCCCGCATCGAGCGCAGCACATGGATGTTGTTGGGCGTGCCGTCGCCGGTGAAGCCAGCACGCCGGTACTTGAAATCCGATGTTTCGGCCAGTTTGGTGCGGACCAGGTTTGGCAGCGCCAGGTCCTCGAAAAAGACCTGCATGAACTCTTCGCGCGACAGTGTGAATGCAAAGTCGTCTTCCCCTTCACCATCC
>JAYVST010000109.1:0-4511 GCA_043775255.1 Burkholderiales bacterium | reverse complement strand
CTGCGGACCGAGACTCGCTATTCGAGGTGGCGCGTCAGCCACAGCGCAATGTCCGGAAACACGCACAGGATTACGACAGTGGCGAACATGGCGGCAAGGAAAGGCAGCGCGCCCAGCGCGATGGTGCGAATGGTGACGCCGCGGCTGATGCCCTGCAGGACGAACAGGTTCATGCCTACCGGTGGCGTGATCAGGCCCACTTCGGCCATGATCACCAGGATGATGCCGAACCAGACCGGGTCGAAGCCGAGCGACTTGGCCAGGGGAAACACCACCGGCAGGGTCAGGACCAGCATGGAAATCGAGTCGAGAAACATGCCCAGCACCACGTAGACGCCCACGATGATAAGGAGCACCAGCCAGCGATTGACGTTGGCGGCAGTGGCGGCTTCCATCAGGTTTTGCGAGAGCTTCAGGTAGTCGAAGCTGAAGGTGAGAATGTTGGCGCCGACGACGATGAGGAAAATGAAAGAGGTGACGATCACGGTTTCGTTCACCGAACCCTTGATCGCCTCCATGTCGAGGCGGCCGCGTAGGGCGCAGATGGCGAAGGCGAGGAACGCACCGACCGCGCCCGTTTCGCTGGGCGTGGCCACCCCCAGATAGAGCGTGGCCACCACCAGGACGATCAGCAGCACCAGCAACCCGGTGTCGATGAAACTGTCGCGCGTCAAGCGGTTGAACTCGGCTGCGTCCACCGGCGGCGCAGCCTTGGGATCGAGCCAGGTCCACAGGAAGATGGTGCCGATGAACAGTGCCATCATCAGAATGCCGGGCAGGATGCCGGCGATGAAGAGCGTCGCCACCGGCACACCCACCGCCGTACCGTAGATGATCATCGGTACGCTGGGCGGTATCAGGATGCCGAGCGTGCCGCCCGCGGCCACCGTGCCGTAGGTGAGCTCAGGGCTGTAGCCGCGCCGGATCATTTCCGGGCAGGCCACGCTGCCGATGGTGGCGGCGGTGGCGACACTCGATCCTGAAACCGCGGCGAACAGGCCGCAGCCGGCAGTGGCGGCGTGGGCCAGCCCGCCGGGCAGCCGGGCCAAGAGGCGCGCCATCACGGCGAACAATTCGCGCGAAAGGCCGCTTTTGACCAGGAAGGCGCCCATCAGCACGAACATCGGCACTGCGGTGAGTGAAAAGCTGTTTACCGAAGACCAGGCGCGGTCCGCCAGGGTGAGGGGAAACGGCACAGGCGTCAGGAAGTAGATGCCCAGGAGGCCTACGAACGCCAGCGCGAAGGCGATGCGTATGCCGGCTGCAAGCGCCAGCACGATGCCGATGCCCAGCACCGCACTGATGGAGCCCAGCCCGAGCGACTGCCCGAAGCGCATGCAGCCATACCCGCCGAGCGTCGCGCCGATCAGCGCCGCCAGCACTTTCCACCCGCCGCTGACCCATGCGCCGGCATAGACAGCCAGCAGCACCACGAGACTGCCGGCATCGAAGCGCGTCGGTTCCAGTAACGGTGGCTTGCGGCCGAATGCAATCAGGGCGACGGTTGCCAGGGCGAACAACGCCCACGGCAGGGCGCGTTTCCAAGGTTTGGCGGCAGGCGTCAGGCGCTCGATCTCCACTAAGATCGCTGCTGCCAGCACCGTGATGCCGACGGCGATCGGCAGCTTCGGCATCCAGGTAGGGGTGAGCAGCAGGCTGAATATGCGCGAGTTGTTGAGGTAGTCCGACAGCACCATCAGCACCGCTTGCCAGGCGGTGAGGGCGACGAACAAAAGGGCGATCCAAGCCGCCGACAGCAGTGCGGTGCGGCGTGCCGCGCCCGAAAGCCGGCCCAGCAGCACATCCACCCGCACATGGGCGTCGATCAGGTGGGCGTGGCCGGCACCGAGGAAAATGGCCGCCACCAGCACATAGGTGCTGACCTCGGTGGCCCAGGTGGTGGGCTGGTTGAACAGGTAACGCGCGAAGACGTCGTAGACCGTGGCCAAGGCGAGAAAGCCAATGCCCAGGCCGCCGATTGCGTTGAGGGCCGCAGCCAGGGCAACACTGGCGCGTGCCGCGGCGCTCGCTTCTGTGGCACGGCCGGGGCCGGAGGCCAGCGCGGCGTCGCCCAATACGATGTCCTGGTTCGCCAAGTGTCTCTTTCGATCCGGTCGGGTGGGTCGGGCGCGGCAAGTGCCGCCGCCTATGTCCGGACAAATATAACCCGGAATGCCGCGCCGGCCGGCGGTGCTATGGTCCGGCGCAGTGGTCCGGCGCAGTGGTCCGTATGCTGCGGTCCCGCGCTTGACAGATCCCGAGCGCCGGCTGCATCATTTGTCCATACAAATCAATCAAGGGAACTACCCATGAAAATCTCGCGAACCCTGCTGGCCGGCATTGCGCTGGGACTATTCATCGCGACGGCTAGCGCGCAGGAAATCAAGTGGACGGTGGGCTTTGTCAACGCCAACGGCAGCAGCTACATCGAAACGCTCAAGACAGTGCCCGCGCGCATCGATGCAGCCACCAAGGGACGTCTGAAAATCGAACTCTATGACACGCTTGTGGCCGGTGCGGAGCAGCCGGCTGCGGTACGCGACGGCAGGCTCGACGGGTCTTTTGCGGTGAGCCCTTGGCTAAGCGCCGAAGCGCCCTACATGAACTTCGGCCATCTGCCGGGCCTCCTGACCGACGTGGCCGTGTACCAGAAGATGCTTGACCCGCTGCTGCGTGCCGAGACCGATCGCGTATGGCGCAGCAAATACAAGGCGGTGCAGCTCATGACCGGTGTGTTCGAGGACCAGTGCCTGATTTCCAAGGTGCCGCTGCGCACGCTGGCCGATTTCACCGGCAAGAAGGTGCGCGTGCACAACACCGAGGCGGCGGCCCTGATGAGCAAGATCGGCGCCGTTCCCACGCCGGTGCCCTTCGGCGAGATCACCCCGGCCTTGCAGCGCGGCATCGTCGACATCGTCATGACCTCGGTGGGAACCGCCAACGGCTTCGGTTTCCCGACCGTGGCGAAGAACATCGCGGTGTGGAAGATCGGCACGGTGGTGCCGTGGTCGCTGGTGGTCAACGAGGCGGTATGGGCCAAGCTGCCGGCCGACATGAAGCCGCTGGTCGAAGCGGAATTGCGGCGCGTCGAGAACGAACATTTCGCGCGCCACGCAGTGTTCTCCGCGGAAAGCATCGAGCGTCTGGTCAAGGCCGGCATGACCTTGTACACGCCGCCGGCGGCGGAAAGCGCGAAGATGTTCGCCGCCGAGAACGTCAACACCGTGTTTGAAAACTGGTACAGCTTAAACGACAAGTCTGGCACCGATGGCCGCGGACTGGTGAAGAAGATCCAGGACATGAAGGCGAAGATGTGATGGCCGCGGGTGATTCGACCGATCTGCCCGGCGCCTGGCAGGTGATCGATGAGGCCGGTCAGGCGGCGCTCGACGCGAGCGGTCCGGAGGAGGCCATGCGCATCCTGTCCTGCGCCTGCTTCGACCTCCTGGGTGACCGCAGCGCGCATGAAAAGCCGGGGGCACTCAAAGCCGGCGAGCGCCAGTTCTTTGTTTCCGGCACGTTCTTCGTCACGCCGGACAAGCGCTATCACATGCTGGTGGGCAGCGTCGGCTTTCCGCCGGAGCAGGAACGCCTCATGGTGCCGATCGACGGCGGCCATCCGGGCTGGGTATACGCGAAGCGCGCCAAACTGATCTTGAAGAACACAGACGACCACGGCGAATTTCGCCAGTACCTCAAATCCTCACGCATGGGGTCGGCGATTTTCGCGCCCATCACCTGGAAGGGCGAGTTCCTCGGGCAATTGATCATGGCGGCGCAAGCGCGTCACACCATGCGCGATGCCGACCTCGCGGTGATCGTGGCCCTGTCGCGCGTTGCGACCGGCGCCTGGGTGGCGCACGGCGGGCCGGCCTGGCTGGCCGGGCAGTACCCGCCTGCGAACGGGTTTTATGTGGACAAGGGCGGGTTGAGCGCTTAGTCGAGTCCTGCCCTGCGCGCCGGGCGATCTGCGCTCAGCAGCGCTCGCCCGGATCGCTGCGCTATTTCGCGCCCTGATCGCGCCAATCGACCTCGATATCCGCCAACACCGGATCACCGGCCTTCGCCACTTCGTTCTCGATCAGGGTTCCGCAGCCGGGGCAAAAAAATTGCCGCCATACCGGTTGCTCGTCGATGTAGCGCTTGTAGTCGCCGATATGCGGATTGGCGGCACGCACGTCCTCTTCCTCCACCACGCAACGGTCCTTGTAGTTGCCGCGCACCGGGCCCAGATCGGTGGAGCACTTCGCACAACACATGTGGACCTTGCCGCGCGAACGCTTCAGGGCGAGCGTATCGGTCAGGAGCGCGAGCGGCTCACCTGAGATCCGCGCAGCCTTCTTGCCATCCCTGACGCGGGCTAGCCGGCGTTTGGCGCGCAAAGCCGTGGTAGCGGCGAGATCCGCGCTGCCGTCCCGGCTCAGCACTACGCCATAGATGTCGGTGGCAGCCGCGCGCGAGACCGCGCGCGCCTCGAAGTCGTCGGCCACATGCTGCGGATCGCGCTCGAA
>JAYVST010000108.1:0-6105 GCA_043775255.1 Burkholderiales bacterium | reverse complement strand
GCCGGGATGGTCACACCGTCGAGTGACTTTGCCGCAAACTTGGCCATCAATACGCCCTCAATCGTCTTCGCGCGGAACACGCCTTTTGCGCCCGCGCCGGTGACGGCGACGCGCACCTCCTTGGCCTTCTTCGACACGAAAACGCCTACCAGCGCGTAGCGCGAGGCGGGGTTGCGGAACTTGGCGTAGCCCGCCTTGGTGGGAATCGGGAAGCTGACTTTGGTGATCACCTCGCCCTCGGCCAGCGCGGTCTCGAACATGCCGGTGAAGAACTCGTCCGCCGGGATCTTGCGCTTGTTGGTAACGATGGTGGCGTTGAGGGCGAGGCAGGCCGCCGGGTAGTCTGCCGCCGGGTCATTATTGGCGACCGAACCGCCGAGGGTGCCGCGATTGCGCACCTGCTGGTCGCCGATTTCAAGCGCCAGCGCGGCCAGGGCGGGAATCGCCTTCTTGACCTCGGCCGAATCGGCCACTTCCACATGGCGCGTCATCGCGCCGATGGTGACAGCGCCGCCTGCGACGCTGATGCCGGCGAGTTCCGTGATGCGCCCCAGGTCGACCAGATGCGAAGGCTGCGCCAGACGCGCCTTGAGGGTCGGGATGAAGGTCTGGCCGCCGGCTAAGAGCTTGGCGTCGGGATGCTTGGCAAGCAGCGCGCCGGCTTCCGCCAGGCTGGTTGCGCGCAGGTATTCGAATGCGTACATCGTTTCTCCTTGTCGTATCGGTCAGGCCGCCTTGCGCGCGGCGTCTTTCAGGGTGCGCCACATCACCACCGGTGTCACCGGCATCTGCAGGTCGGCCACGCCCGCCGGACGCACCGCGTTCATCAGGGCGTTCATGAGTGCGGGCAAAGAACCCGAACATCCGGACTCACCCACGCCCTTCGCACCCATCAGGTTGGTGGCCGTCGGCACCGGATGGCTTTCGCGCGTGAACGTGCCCTTGAGCCAGTCGGCGCGCGGCATCGGATAGTCCATGAAACTGGCAGTGAGGAACTGGCCGGTTTCGCGGTCATACACCGCGTGTTCGCCGAACACCTGGCCGACGCCCTGCACGACACCACCGTGCACCTGGCCTTCGACCAGGACCGGCTGCAGCACATTGCCGAGGTCATCGACGGCGGTGTAGCGCAGCACGTCGGCGACGCCGGTGACCGGATCGATCTCGATCTCGGCCACATGGCAACCATTCGGATAGGTCGCGGGGGACGAGGTCTCGGCGTCGCAGTCGAGCGGATGGGCCGCGCCGGTGGCGGGCAGTAGTTTCTTCGCGAGCGCATCGAGCGCGATCGATTTGCCGGCGCCGGTGAACACGCCCTTCGCATACGAGACTTCGGCCACGCCCAGCGCGCTTGCGGCCAGGGGCTTCGCTTTTTCAATCAGGGTGCGCGCCAGTTGCATGAAGGCGCTGCCTTGCCCGGCGGCGGTACGCGACCCGCCCGTACCGTTGCCCACCAGGGCGTCGGCAGTGGGGTCGCTGGCGCGATAGCCGATCGAATCGTGACTGACGTCCAATTCGTCGGCGAACACCGTCACGAACGTGGTCTCGTGCCCCTGCCCCGAACCGCCGGCCATGCAATAGATGGTGATGCGCCCATCCGCGCCGATACGCGCGGCGGTTTGGTCTTTGTTGAATACGCCGTCCGCCGCCGCTTCCAGATAAGAGGCGAAACCGATGCCGCGCAGCTTGCCGGCCGCCGCGCTGGCCTTGCGGCGCGCGGCGAAGCCTGACCAGTCGGAGGCCTTCAACGCATGATCGAGCACCGCCGGGAAATCGCCGCAGTCGTAGACCGGTCCGGTGGCGGTCTTGTAGGGCATTTGTGCGGGTTGAATGAAATTGCGCCGGCGCAGTTCCACCGGATCGAAGCCGTGTTCATGCGCGGCCTGATCGACTAAGCGCTCGATGGCATAGGCGATGTCCGGGCGCCCCGCGCCGCGATAGGCGGAGATCGGTGTCGTGTTGGTATAGGCCAGCACCGAACGCACATACACCGCAGGCACCGTGTAGACACCGTGGGAGGTGATCGACACGTTCTGCGTGCCGATAAAGGCGCCAAACGGTCCCGCATAGGCGCCTAGATCGATTTCGTCGCTCCAGCGAAAGGCGAGGAACTTGCCGTTCGCGTCCATCGCGACCTCGCCGGTCAGGGTCAACGCACGGCCGTGATAGTCCGACAGGAAGGTGTCGCCGCGCGTGCCGACCCATTTGACCGGCCGGCCGAGCGTCTTGGCCGCCAGCATGGCCATCAAATACTCGGGATATGGCGTGCCGCGGATGCCGAAGCTACCGCCGACATCCTCGACGATCAGATCCACGTCCTTGGGCAGCAGACCGGTGATCTGCTCGATCTGGCTGCGCGCGCCGATCAGGCCCTGCGACGGCGCATGCAGGGTGTAACGGCTGGTGGCCGCGTCGTAGGCCGCGACGCAGGCGCGCGGCTCCATCGGGTTGCACACCAGGCGCTGGCTGTCGACCCGCAGCCGGGTGACCTTGCTCGCCGCGGCGAACGCAGCGGCGACGGCCTTGTCGTCGCCATGTTCGTGCACGTAGGCTAGGTTGCCTTCGATCTCCTCGTGCACGCGCGCTGCACCGGGCGCGACCGCGTCGGCGTAGGTGGCGACGGCGGGCAATTCCGCGTACTCGACTTCAATCTTCTCCAGCGCGTCCTGCGCCAGTTCGGTGGAATCGGCCACCACGAACGCCACCGCCTGTCCGACGTAGGCCACGAAATCTCTGGCCAGCACCGGGTGAAACGGCTTTTTCATCGGTTTGCCGTTGCGGTCCTTGGAAGCGATACCGCCTACCAGCACCTTGAAACCGGCACGCTCGGCGTCGGCGTAAGTCATCACCGCCTTGACGCCCGGCGCCGCCAGTGCGGCGGCGGGATCGATGCTGACCAGACGGGCGGCGGCGTGCGGCGAGCGCAACACGGCGGCAAACAGTTGACCGGGCAGGTTCCAGTCTGAGGCATAGCGCCCCTGGCCTGTAATCAGGCGCAAATCTTCGCGGCGTGTGGGTTGCATGGGGCTCGAAACAGGGATGGTCGGGGATGCGGGTGACAAGAAACCGCAGCACGGTATTCTAGCCCGGAAAGGTGCTACTGCGATGAAAGCTCCGGCGCCTGTAGGTCGCGGCGCCTGCGAGCTGCGGTGCCTGCGAGCTGCGGCGCCGCCGCGCCGCGCCTGTCAGACTGACCGTCGCCTAACGCAGCCAGGGCGGCTCACCCGCCAGCGTCACCCCATGCCGCGCGGCAGCCGCGCCGACCAGTGCCGGCGCCACCTTCCCTGCCGCCGCCAGCGCCAGCAAAGCCTGAACGGCGACATGGTGGCGAT
Organism: Burkholderiales bacterium; assembly: GCA_043775255.1. GTDB lineage: Bacteria > Pseudomonadota > Gammaproteobacteria > Burkholderiales > JAEUOS01 > JAEUOS01. The sequence continues at coordinate 2,773 of JAYVST010000108.1, read as the reverse complement.
CAACCTCGAAAAAAGCACGCAAGGCACGCCGCGTATCGCTGCGGCCGAAGCCATCGGTGCCGAGCGTGACATAAGGCGCCGCCACCTGCGCGCGGATCAGTTCCGGCAACGCGCGTACATAGTCGGACGCCGCGATCACCGGCGCCGCACCGGCGCCCAGGCATTGCGCGACCCACGACAGCGGCGCCGGCGCCGCTGCGCCGCCAATCAGGGCAGCCGCGCGCCGCCGCGCGACCGCCATGCCGTCGCGCTGCAACTCGGCATAGCTGGTGACCGAATAAACCTCGGCCTCGATGCCGTGGTCGTCGCGCAGGAGTTCCGCCGCAGCCAGGACTTCGGGCAGAATCGCGCCACTGCCCAGGAGCCGCACCTGCGCCGCGCCGTTCGCCGGGCGCAGCCGGTACATGCCGCGCACGATGCCTTCGCGCGCCGCCGCTTCGTAGGGCGCCTGCGCGGTGTTTTCGTTGGTAACCGTCAGGTAATAGAACACGTCCTCGCCACGCTTGAGCATGGCTTGCATGCCCTCCTCGACGATCACCGCGACTTCATACGCATAGCAGGGATCGTAGGCGCGGCAATTGGGCACGGTCGCGGCCATCAGGTGGCTGCTGCCGTCCTGGTGCTGCAGGCCTTCGCCGGCCAATGTCGTGCGCCCGGAGGTCGCCCCCACCAGGAAGCCGCGCGAGCGCTGGTCGGCCGCCGCCCAGATCAGGTCGCCCACGCGCTGGAAACCGAACATCGAGTAGTAGATGTAGAACGGCAGCATCGGCACGCCATGGTTGGCGTAGCTGGTGGCCGCGGCGATCCAGGAAGAAAGCGCGCCGGCCTCGGTGATGCCTTCCTCGAGAATCTGGCCGTCGCGCGCCTCCTTGTAGTAGAGCAGTTCGTCGGCGTCCTCCGGCTCGTAGGCCTGGCCGTTGGGCGAATAGATGCCGATGCCGCGAAACATCGACTGCATGCCGAAGGTGCGCGCCTCGTCGGCCACGATGGGCACCACCCGCGCACCGATTTCCTTGTCTCGCGTGAGGCCCGTGAGCATGCGCACGAAGGCCATGGTGGAGGACATGTCGGACGCATGTGCCGCCGCCTCCCCGGGCCCGGCCGCAGCATCGACGGCGAACCTGGCGAACGCCGACGCCGGCGGCGCGGCGAGCGCGCCCGCGCGGCCGCGCCGCGCCGGCAGGTGGCCGCCCAGGCTGGCACGGCGCGCCTTCAGGTATTTCATTTCGGCGCTGCCCTCGCTCGGGCGATAGAACGATACCGCCTTCACGTCGTCATCCGACAAGGGCAGCGCGAAACGGTCGCGGAACTCCAGGAGGGCCGCATCGTCGAGCTTCTTCTGCTGGTGCGTGGTCATCTTCGCCTGCCCCGCCGAGCCCATGCCGAAGCCCTTCATGGTCTTGGCCAGGATTACCGTCGGCGTGCCGCGATGATTCACCGCGGCGTGGTAGGCCGCATGGATCTTCACCGGATCATGGCCGCCGCGCTTGAGGCTGTCGATGTCGGCGTCGCTCATGTGCGCCACCAGAGCGCGCACTTCCGGGTACTTGTTGAAGAAGTGCTCGCGGTTGAACTTGCCGTCGGTGGCGGAGTACTTCTGAAATTCGCCGTCCACGGTTTCATGCAGGCGCTGCACCAGCGCGCCCGCATGGTCGCGCGCGAACAGCGCGTCCCAGTTCGAGCCCCACAACAGCTTGATGACGTTCCAGCCGGCGCCGGCGAACAATCCTTCGAGTTCCTGGATGATCGAGCCGTTGCCGCGCACCGGGCCATCGAGCCGCTGCAGATTGCAATTGACCACGAAGACCAGGTTGTCGAGCCCTTCACGCGCCGCCAGCGACAGCGCCGCCAGCGATTCCGGCTCGTCCATTTCGCCGTCGCCGACGAAGGCCCAGACCTTGCGGTCGCCCGCCGGCGCAATGCCGCGATGCTCAAGGTAACGCATGAAGCGCGCCTGGTAGATCGCCTGGAGCGGCCCCAAGCCCATCGAGCCGGTGGGAAATTGCCAGAAGTCCGGCATCAGCCAGGGGTGCGGGTAGGACGAGAGCCCGCCGCCGACTTCAAGTTCGCGCCGGTAGTTCGACAGTTGCGCTTCGGTGAGCCGGCCTTCGAGAAAAGCGCGCGCATACACGCCCGGCGCCGAATGCGGCTGGAAGTACACCAGGTCGCCCGCGCCGTCGTCGCCGCCGCGGAAAAAATGATTGAAGCCAACCTCGAACAGGTCCGCCGCCGAGGCGTAGCTGGCAATGTGGCCGCCGAGTTCGGCCGAGGCGCGGTTGGCCCGCACCACCATCGCCAGAGCGTTCCAGCGCACGATCGCGGTGATGCGGTTCTCGAGCGACAAGTCGCCGGGAAACGGCGCCTGCTTTTCCAGCGGAATGGTGTTGCGATAAGGCGAATTCAAGCCGCGCGGCGCATCCACGCCCATGCCGCGCGCGGCTTCGGTCAGCCGGCGCAACAGGTACTGGGCACGCTCCTCGCCTTCGCGCGCCACCACGGCGGCCAGCGCATCGATCCACTCGCGGGTTTCGGTCGGGTCGAGGTCGGCGGCGATAGCCTGGCGCAACAGGGGGCTGAGTTCGGAATGGTCGGTCATGGGAATGGCGGATGGGGAATGGGCAGTTGCGGATGGGGAATGGGCAGTTGCGGATGGGGAATGGGCAGTTGCGGATGGGGAATGGGGAGTTGCGGATGGGGAATGGGGAACGGCGGATGGGCAATAGGGGCGCACAGCGCGCCAGTGCGCGATGATACCCGTCAAGCTGCGGCGGAT
>JAYVST010000107.1:0-6848 GCA_043775255.1 Burkholderiales bacterium | reverse complement strand
TCTGGCGCTGTTCTTCTTCCTTCGCCTCGGCCGGCAAACCCGCTTGCGCGGATCGGCCGGCATTGCCGGAACACGCCCGGCACTTGGATGCCGGCGCACCGTTCCACCTTGCGGCGGAACCAGAAGAAGGGGCTGAAGAACGTGGGCAGAACGCAACACCACCCGGAAACCCACATTGTTGTTGCGATTGTCGGGCTCGTTCCTGTTGCGATAGGCACAGCGCGCGTTGATCCGATTGTTGTTCCACGAACCGCCGCGCACGAGCTTTCCAGACTGCCTGACCGGGTGTCGCCACCCGGCGCTGCGGATGGTACCCCGAAAAAATTCGAACGGCGGGGGAAGTCTCCCCCGCACCCCCTCCGGAGTCCGGGGTTCGGAGATTCAGAGTGCAGAGGTCACAGAGGGCAGAGCTACGAAACAGGGGCAGAACGCAACACCACCCGGAAACCCACAAGGCTGCCGCGATCGACGGGCCCGAACCTGCCGCGACAGGCACAGCACGCGCGGAGCCGATTGCCGTTCCACGAACCGCCGCGCACGAGCCTGGGTACATCGTTACCTGCGCGCAGGTCTTCCCGCTTTGTGTCATTCGCATCGTAAGGATATTTCTGGTAGGTGCTACGGGTCCATTCCCAGACGTTGCCGATCATGTCGTGCAGGCCGAAGTCGTTGGCCGGAAAGCAGCCGACCGCCGAGGTGTCGCCGATGCCGGCGTCGGCGTAGTTCGCCCGCTCCGAATCAGCCGTATCACCCCATGGAAAGACCTTGCGGCTCAGCTTGCCGCGCGCAGCCTTTTCCCACTCCAGTTCGCTGGGCAGGGCGACTTGCCATTGGCCGCCTCGCAGCAGGCGGGTAATCTCATTGTCCCCCGGCGCGCTGGCGAGCACGCCGTTGAGCCATTCGCAATAGGCCAGGGCCTCATGCCAGCTTACGTATCGCACCGGCCGCGTGGCCGGGTCTTTCAACGCATTCGCGTTACCAACCCGGAACGTCTCGTCGACAAGCGTCCTTGCCGCGACGAATGCTCCGAACTGCGCGATCGTGACCGGGTAGCGCGCGATATAAAAGTCGGGCGTCGGCGTGACGCTGTCGTTGATCTCGCGGTCATCCACCTTTCCGCCGACTATCTTCGCAACCCGCTTTGCGTCGGTTTCGCGGGTGCCGATCATGAATTGCCGATCCGCTTGAACGTGCATGAATCCCAGACTATCGTCGGCTGGCAGGTGGAAGCGCCGTGGATCAAAGCGCGGGTCGCCAAGGGCGGCCAGCACGTCGCCGGCCTGCGCGCGCTGGTTTGCGGGCGTGCCACCTTCGTCGGGGTGCACTGGCAAGGACGCGACAAGCCACCCAGTCACGCGCTGGGCGATCGCCTGCGCGCGCGGACTGCTATTGACCGCACCGAGGCCGATCTCCAGTAACTGCATGCCCGCAAGGTGCGCGCACGCCCAGTCGATGGCATCGGGTGATTGTCGGGCGCGAAAATCCAAGATGGATGCGCCTCCAATCAACTCGTCGGCGGCGCTGGCGCCCCGTTCGGCCTTGGCCAGCCGCGCTGCGAGCGGCAGAACAACTTGCCACTGCATCGGCGCCGCCCTGGCGAGCCGAGCGCACTCGGCCGCGAAGTCCTGGCGCGCGGCCAGATGGCACGCGGCGAGAAATTCCTGGAAAGTCCGATGCGGGAAGGTGAACTGGCGTTCGCCATCTTTCTCGCCCTGGCCGACGAGCAGGCCGGCGCGCTTCTCGATGTACTCGACAACCACGGCGGCCTTGTCCTGGCTGTTGTTGAGCAGCGGACGAAAGGCACGCACCAATCGGTCCTCGCCGATGTCGGCGGCGCCGTCTCTGCCAATACTTGCCGTGTGAACCTCGAAGGCCAGATTTTCAAGCACTTCGCGCAGGTCCGACAGTTTGAGGCTTGGAATCCCCAGTGCTTCCAGTAGTGCGCTGTCGGCGCCGATCTGCCTGTTCCAGCGCAACATCAGCAGGTCCACCGATTCGCTGTAGAGATCAGCCCGGTCGTCCGGCAGCCGGCCACGGTTGGTATGCAAGGTCGCCATCAAGGTCAGCAGCAGCGGGCTTTGCGCCATCGGCAGCAGGTCGGGGCGTTGAGATGCCTGCAGCAGGTCGTCCATCTTGCGCGCGGCCTCGCCTGGCGATCTCCACTTGCGCCGGACCAGGGCGGCGTACCAGGCGCGGATGAACTGTTCGATCTGCGCGCCGGCGAGATCGGCGAGCGCATAGACGCCGCGCGCGGGGTCGGCGCCGCCGGGCCAGGCGTATGGCCGCGCCGTGAGCAGGAAACGGCATTTTTGCCCGGCACTGCGCATCAGCTCGCGCACCCCTGCCAACACACGATCGCGCCGCAAGCTGTCACCACACTCGTCGAGGCCATCAAACAGCATCAAGGCCCCATGGTTGCGTGCGAGTCGCTGTACATGCTTGATCGCCTCGGCCGACAGCCCGTAGCCGCTGGCGTCGAGGTCGCGGCCGATAAACGCCCACAGGTCGCCGGCGCGCGCCGGCGTATCGCCGGGCGGAAGTTGCTCGGCGAAGCGGCGCAGAACCACGCGGATCGGCAACAGTACAGTCTGCCTTCCGTATTCGCCCAGATTGGCCAACTCGCCGGCGTGCCCCTGCCAGGCCTGCGCAAGCGTCAACAATACGCTCGCTCCGAGGGTGCTTTTGCCGCTGCCGGGCTTGCCGAGCACGGTCAGCTCGCGATGCTCGGCTAAGGCTTCGAGTGCCGAGACCGGCCGCGATTTTTGCGCTGTATCCATGTCACCACGCGCTTGCGAGCGAGCGCTGGTCAACCACTGCGCCAGCGGCGTGTCCCGCGGAATCCGCAGCGTGGTGTCAAGCGGCACGTAAATGTCGGCCAGTTGCAGCGGCGACTGCCGCGTCTGGTCGGCGGAGGTATCGATCTCGCCGAGCTTCAGTCCGGCCAGATCGGCGGCCAGGGCGTGCAAGTACAAGGCGATGACCGACTTCGCTTCCTCGGGGTCGTCGCCTGCCTGGGTGACGATCTGGACAAAGTCGCGGCCGATGAAGTGGCCGTTGCCCACCTGCACGGCGCCTTCAACAATGGCGCCGCCCGCGGATTTCAGTATTTGAGTGCCGGTATTGATGCTGCCGCTATTCGCTCCGCCGACCATGACCCCGCCTCTGCCAACGGCGGTGGCGCCTGCTCCCTGGGCGACGGCGCCGGCGCCGATCAAGTAGGCGCCTCGTTGGGAGAACTGCACGTTGATTGCGGCGACCGCCGTATCGAACGTGTCTTGATCAATGACCTTGAGATCGAACGCCTTCTTGAGTTGATCGATGCGCATCCGCTGCTCGTTGTTGAGTGCACCCTGGGAGTCATCGATCGCCGCCAACGCGTCCGGCCCGAAGATGGCCAGCATGGATTCAGTGCATTTTTGCCGCAATTCGCTGCGCATCGGCGCCATCACGGCAATGTGCGTCGCCAGACTGCCGTAGACCTCCTGCAGGGATTTCGCCCCTTGCGCGTCACCGACGGCCAAGCGCTCGGAATAAGCGTAGGCAGAAATGTAGGGAATCCGCAAGCGGCGATAGTCGGTACCGAGGCGCCTGAACACCGCAGGCAAATGAACATCCAGCTTTTCCTGGAACTGCGTTTCGAAACGATCGACCGCGTGCCCTTCGGAAACATCGACGCGCGCCGGAACGATCAAAAGATGAACCGGCCGGCCACCGCGCGCTTTCAGCACTTCATCACGGGTGAAGGAGCGCGCCATCATCGCCACGCCCTCAAGGTTCTGGTCGTTGGGTGCACACAGGATCACAACAACGTCTGCGAGTTGGCGTGTACACATACCGCTCATTTCCGATACACCGGTGCGGCTGTCGATGAGCACGATGTCGGCGACCGCCGGATCATCGAGTTGGGAACGCATCGACTCGAAATACTCCTCGCCGCGAAAGTTCGCGTATAGGTCCGCCCAATCGAAGCCCTGCACGGTTTCGGCATAGGAATCGAAGCGGTCTTCGGTCCGGCACCCGGCCGGCAGCAGATGCAGGCTACCGCCCGGCTTCACGGTAGAGCCTCCTCGGCCCAAGACTGGCTGCAGGAAGTGGCGCAATGGCGGCAGCGACTCCTGGAGGATCTTGCCGAACGCCTTGCTCTCTTGTGCCTTGCCTCGGTCCGCGACGTGTTCAGTGCTCGGGCGTGCCAGCAGGTTTGCGAACATGTCGCGATAGGTGGCGAGCAGGTCGATGACACCGACCTGCCCGACAATCGCCTTGCGTTCCTCGGAACCGATTGCGGAGAAGAAACTCTCAAGGCCCGGGGCTTCAAGATCCCAGTCCACCATGACCACCTTCAGGCCCTGCAGCCGGAACCATTCGGCGACATTGGCCAGGGCCATCGAGCGGCCGACGCCGCCCTTGTATGAATAGAAGGTGACAATCATCGCCCGCCCCCTTGGCGCAAGTAAGGCGATCGTTCCGGCGCTTTGTGTTCAGCGACGAGAGCGCTTGCCGCCGCCAGGAGGTGTCTGCGCATGTCGTCAGCGTCACTCGCATTCCACAAGTACTGGGCAAGTTGCCGGCGCCCGGGCGGGAAAACCGGAGCGAAATATGCGTTGAAGCAGGGCGTTCCACGGTTCAAAAGCGCTTGCCTGAGCTTGGTCAGCAGCGGGACGCCAAACGGCGGGAGCACTACGACCACGGTTTGCGGCCTGGCAAAGGATTCCTGAAAGCACATCAGTCGTTGAAAGATATCCGGGTGGCAAATTGCGATCGGATCGATCACCAGAACTGACAATTCGCTTTTTTCGAACACCTCACTCGCGAACTTGCTCCAATCACTCGTGTTCTTGGAATCCCACAACTCGGCGTCGGGCTCACGCCAGGTGACAGGGCGGCCAACGAGGCCCCGCTCGATCTCGCTCTTCATATCGGTCAGCAATGTGTTGATCGAGACACGCCCGGCGAGAGGTCGCCACTCATCGCGGGTAAGCCCATACTGCGCCGCGATATCCGCCTGCGACACGCCAAATTCCGGAACCCACGTCTTGCGATCAGGTTGCAGATCTTCAAGCTGCTCCCGCGTCAAAGTCAATACGACGATCGGGACCTGCAGTGGGGGCGCATCAGGATTCAGGCCCTTGACCACCGCGCGCATCGCTTCGTCCCAAACACCCGGTAGATCACCGCGTCTCTCGACGTAGGCCGCCTTCAGTTCCTGCGATGAAATGTGCTGAACCCGCTGGTAGGCCGCACTTTTGGCCGTGTCCATGTTCACAATAATCATCCGGCGGTCTGCGTTGTCTGCCGGTTTGGCGTGGACCCAAAACGTTGCCATCTCTCGGGAAACCCAACTGGAATCCCTTGATGACGAGGACCAAAGCACGATTAGATGTCGCGAGCTCTTGAGACCGGCCTCAATTTTCGCCTCCCAGACGTCGCCCGCACGCAATGATTCGCGGTCAAAGAATATGCGGTTTGCGCTGCCGGAAGCACCAAGCAAATCCTTGAAGTCCTGCGCCCAAGAATGGTCCTCGGATGCGTACGAAACGAAGACATCGTGTGCAAACTCTTCAACCACCTTGGATTCCCCTGCTATCGCTTTCAGTGATCCCAATGCGGACCCTGGCGTCGTGCCTCGCTCTGCAAAGATGGCCTGGGCACCCAGGGCGGCGCTGAAGCTGGGCGCAGGTATAGATCGGCCCAACGCTTTTGCACTGGGTCGCCACCGCAAGGGGCGCTACCGCTTTGCCGCCCTGAATCTGCGCAATCGGGCCCGGGCCGGTCAATCGCGCCCCGATGCCTTTCGCCGCAGCGTCGAACGTGGCCTGGCCGATCAACTCGCCGATTTCGGCCGGTAGTTGCTGCGAGTGGCCCAGCATCTCGCGGCACTTGCCGTGCGGCGCCACACCGTGCTGCAGCGCGTCCGCGGCTTCGATCAAAGTCTTTGCGATCGCCCGGACATAGCTGGCGATCGCCTTTTTTACGTCTGGGTTCGAGCGGTGGCGCAAGCAGGGTGGCGGCCAGGATGGTGCGCGCGATATCGCGGTTCTTCTGGATATCCTCACCGTGGATGTCGATGATCACGCCGGTGTTGATCGTGCCTTGGTTGTCGCCAAGCACGGCAACGGCGCGCTCGCCCATGCTTATGGGTATAACCGGCTCACGGGATTCAAATGGCGGGACTGGCATGTGCTTTCCCCCTGTTTCCTTTGCCCGAGATCGTCCTCGGCGAAGGTGTGCGCAGATCGGCTCTGGGTGACCACTCTCGGCGCGTTATCCGGACGGTCGAAATCGCACTGTGCAAAGACGAACCGGGATCGATCTCTTCGCCTACCGTGAACGCCTGCGCCCTGGACGTCTTCGGCAGGACCAGGTGCCACCGCCTATCTCTTGCTTGATCCGGCATCGCTCGGTGCGGGCTTGATTTCGACCAGGGTCCGACTCATCTGGCGGCGCTCTGCGATGGCTTGCCGCAGAGCCGAGCCGAGTACCTTCGATTGATCCCGCATGATCGCGTCCTTGATGGCTTCGTCCATGGCACGGCAAATCTCGGCATGGCTCAACCCTTCAACCAGTGCTGAAAGCCCTTCTATCTTGAACGGTTTCGGTGCGAAAAACCCCAGGCGGGCGCGAATCAGATCGAGCGCCTGACGGGATGTCGGCGCCTTGTACTGCACCACATCGTCGAACCGCCTGTATAGCGCATGGTCAAGCGCGTCGGGGTGGTTGGTCGCCGCGATGATCAGGCTGTTGGAGTGATCTTGCTCGATCATCTGCAGGAAGCTGTTGAGCACCCGGCGAATTTCGCCGACATCGTTGGCTGAGCCGCGCTGCGACCCGATGGCGTCGAATTCATCGAA
>JAYVST010000106.1:0-6017 GCA_043775255.1 Burkholderiales bacterium | reverse complement strand
CAACGGCGTGGCCGCGGCGACGCCCTTCGCCATCCTCACCACCCATCCGGTGCTCGCGGCGGCGGATTTCACGGTGCTGTAAGCCTTCTGCCGGCCGCGCGCCGCGTTGCCGGCATGCGGGCACACCCCAGTTGCCGACCGCCATAGGTTCAACGATCGGTTGCCGGCCGACGCCGCCGCGTCAGGGTGCGGGCCTGCCGGCCAGGGTCGTCAGGAGAATGGCCTGGGCCACCGGCAGTGTCAGTCCGGCGACCAGCCAGACAGCCCGCATGGCGGCGCTCATGCAGAAGGATGCATGCGCGAGGTTGAGCATCTCGAGCACGCCGAACACCGGGGTCAGGTTGAGCGCATAGAGCGCGTAAATGCAACCCAGGACGAGCGCATTGAGCAATTGCCGGGCCAGCATCGCAGCGTCGATCCATTCTGCATCGACAGCACCGACAGGCGGAGTTGTACTTCAAATGGATCGGGCGGCATATGCGCAGCAAGACGTTTATGGGTACGGCGAGGACGCTCTGCAGATGCACATCCGGATCGCTGTGGGCACCCATGTGCCGATCGCGATCGAGCAGAAGCGCCTCAAGCTGCCGCATGGACCCTACAAATTGCTGCAACTCCCAAGTTCGACCAAGTTCGACCAAGTTCGAAAGTATTTCGCCAAATCGATTGCGTCCAATCACGCCGACCCAATCAAAGGCCAAAAACTCTGTCGATTCACAGCTCTTGCGCCGCGAGCGCCGCACCCACCGCATCGATCACTTCGGCCCACCCCCCCAGGCGCTGCTGGCGGAAAATTCGCATGCCCGGATACCAGGGCGAATCGCTGCGATCGATCAGCCAGCGCCAATCGCCGTCGCGCGAGAGCAGCAGCCACACTGGCCGCCCCAGCGCCCCCGCCAGATGCGCGACCGCGCTATCGACCGTGATCGTAAGGTCCAGGCCCACGATGACGCGCGCGGTCGCCATGAAATCATCCAGTGCGATCGGCGGCGCATGCAGAAAGCCATCCAGTCCCGGCAATGCCGGCCAGTGCCGGGACTGTTTCTGCAATGACACCAACGTGACCCCAGGCACGCGCGCCAGCGGCGCGAGAAACTCCGGATGCAGGGATCGATGCAGGTCCTGCGGATGGGTCGGGCTGCCGGCCCAGCACACGCCCGCGCGCACGCCGGCGGCGGACGGATGGGTCGCGACCGGCGCCGCATGCAGATACGCCCCCTCGAGCGGCAGGTTGGCCAGCGTCAGGCCGGTCAAATGCGGCAGGCTCATGAGCGGCGCATAGCAGTCGAAGGGCGTGTCGGGCGGGCCCATGCCGCCAAGCGGCACCACATCGATGCCCTCCAACAGCGGCGCCAGCAGCGCGCGCAATTCATTCGGACATTCGAATACCACGGCGCCGCCCCGCCCGCGCAGCTTGGGCAGCATGCGGATGAACTGGAACACGTCGCCATAGCCCTGTTCGCACACCACCAGCAGGCGGCGGCCGGCGAGCGGCGAACCGTCCCAGCGCGCTCGCTCGAAGCTGCGCGGGCGCAGGGCCGGCACCGACAGGCGCTGTTCGTAGTCGCGCCAGCCGGCCTCGACCAATCCGGCGGCACGCCGATCCGCGTCACGCAGTGCCGCCGCGAGGTGCGCATCGAGCGTCAAGCGTTTGCCCTCATGCCAGGGGCGCGCCCCCGACGGTGATAACGCGGCGGATGCTGTCGGCCTTGAATCCGATCGCGGTCGGCCGGCGCACGCCAGGCAGGATGGCGACGTCGTAGAGTTCCTGCACCACGCCGGCCAGACGCACCCAGTGCACCGCGTCGCCGCTCTTGAGGTCGATCACCATCAGGCCGCAACGCGCTTCGGCGCCGCGTTTTGCCAGCGCGTCGTCCAGCGCCAGGCCGCTGAAAGTGCGGTTGCCGCGCGCCTGCGACAGGCCCACCAGCGCGAAATCGCCGGCGAAAGACAGGCCGCGCAAATAGCCGGGGCAGAACGCCACCGGTTCGAACTTGCCGGCTTTGACATCAATAAAACCGAATTCGCCGGTGCCGGAGTTGTGCAGCCACACCTTGCCCGCGTGCACGCGCGGCGAATGCGGCATCGACAGGCCACCGGCCACCACCTCGTTGGAGGCGATGTCGATCACGCAGCCGCCGTTGCCGCGATGCTCGCGCCAGCCGTCGGCGACGTCGCTCTGGCCCACCACGGTGACATAGCGCGGCTTGCCGCCTTCCATCGCCAGGCCGTTCAGGTGGCAGCGGTCTTCTGCGGCCAGCTTGCTGATGAAGCGCGGCTTCCACAGCGGCACGAAGCTGTCGGTGTCCGACACGGTGGCCACGCAACTGAAGAGCGTGTTGGCGAATACCGGCCGGCCATCGGGTGCGAGGCCCAGGTCATGCACGTCGAGATCGCCGGTGACCCAGCTCATGCGCGGCGCATACAGCGCGTCGTGCCCGTCGTGCAATACGCCCGGGTCGAGGGCGTTGCGAAAGCGCCAGATCTGGTATAGCGTGGCGATGTGCAGCGTACCGGGGCTGGCCACCATTCCCATGCAGCGCTCCAATGTGCGCTCGAACACCGAGATGCGCCCGTCAGGCTGCAAGCCCAGCAGGAACACCTTGCCGGCCTGGTAGGTGGTAAAAGCGACACCGAACTTGTGCTCGGCCAGGAAGTTTGGAAACTGGCGCGAGGTGCTGAGCTCGAATGTCGGCCCCTGCGGCGGCACCTCGGCCGCACCCGCGCAATCTGCTTCAGTCATCGGTACTCCTGGTTTCCGGCCCGGTCCTTGCTCCCTTGCTGCGCGGGAGTATGCCTGAAGAGGAGCGGGGTTCGGCAGCGTGCCGCCACGACGTAGAACGCCCGTCGCGACCGCCGCATGGTTTATGCCTTGATTTCGACACCTAATCAGTGCACCCTTCATCACCCGCGACGCAATGCGCGGGCAGCGTCGATGCCAATGGCATAGCCGCGTTTCGACTTAACAAACACACCAGGGGATTGCGATGGACGCCATCGAATCGATCGCAGTAACGACCGGGTTCGTCTTCATCGACGGCTCGCTCGAGAATCTCGACACGCTGCTCGGCGGCATTGCTCCGGGAACTTGGGTGGTGGTCCTCGACCCCGCGCAGGACGGCCTGGCGCAGATCGCCGCCGCCATAGCCGGCGTCCGCGACCTGGCGGCGATCCACATCGTCTCGCACGGCGCGCCGGGCAGTCTTGCTCTTGGCAGTTCGAGCGTCGACAGCGCGGCCTTAGCCGACCACGCCGAAGCGCTGGCCGCCATCGGCAGCGCCTTGTCCGCCAACGGCGACCTGCTGCTCTACGGTTGCGACGTCGCGTCAGGCGCGGCAGGACAGGCCTTCATCGCCGCGCTCGCAAACGCCACCGGCGCCGATGTGGCCGCCTCCAACGATCTGACCGGTGCGGCTTTCCTCGGTGGCGACTGGGTGCTGGAAGCGGCCAGCGGCCCGATCGAAACCGTGAGCCTGACCCTCGAAGCCTACGACGGAACGCTCACCCCTCCTGCCCTGCCATCCGTCAGCCTCGCCGACATCGCCGCCGGCAGCGGTGGCTTCGTGATCCACGGCATCAACGCCAGCGACCGTTCCGGCTTTTCGGTGGCATCGGGCGGCGACATCAACGGCGACGGCTTCGACGACCTGATCATCGGTGCCATCAGCGGCGGCGCCGCGCGCACCGGCGACAGTTACGTGGTGTTCGGCAAGGCGGCCGGGTTCGGCGCCGCGATCGAACTCGCGGATGTCGCTGCGGGCAGCGGCGGCTTCGTGATCCGCGGCCAGAATGGCGGCGACTTGTCCGGCTTTTCGGTGGCCAGCGCCGGGGACATCAACGGCGATGGCTTCGACGACCTGTTGATCGGTGCGCCGAACGCGCAAGGTGCCGGCGCACCGCGCACCCATTTCATCGACCCGCAGATGGGCCGCTTTCGCGATGCCGGCGGATTCGCCGGCGAAAGCTACCTGCTGTTCGGCCAGGCGGGCGGATTCGCCGCCTCGGTCGATCTGGCCGACATCGCCGCAGGCAACAGCGGCTTCGTCATGCGCGGCCTGGTCGCCCTGGACAACACGGGCAGTTCGGTGGCATCGGCCGGCGACATCAACGGCGACGGCTTCGACGACTTCATCATCGGCGCGCCCAACGCCAACGGGGCCGGCACGCCGCGCTCGTTCTTCGTCTACTACAACGCCAACGCCGGCAACTACTACGGTCATTACATCAACGGCCAGGCCGGTCGCAACTACGTGATCTTCGGCAAGGGCGGCGGGTTCGGCGCAAGTGTCGATCTCGCCGCCATCGCCGCCGGTAACGGCGGGTTCGTCATCGACGGCCACACCAGCGGTGACCAGGCAGGCGCGTCGGTCGCTTCCGCTGGTGACTTCAACGGCGACGGCTTCGCCGACCTGATCATCGGCGCGCCCGGGGTACAGGGCACAGGCGCCGCGTACGTCGTATTCGGCAAGGCAAGCGGATTCGCCGCCCTCGACCTCGCCAACGTCGCCGCCGGCACGGGCGGCTTTGTCATCAACGGCGGCGACAGCGGCGACAGTACCGGCCGCTCGGTGGCATCGGCGGGGGACATCAACGGCGACGGCTTTGCCGACCTGATCGTCGGCGCACCTGCCGCTGACGCGGCGGGCAACGCCCACCCCGACGCCGGCGACAGCTACGTGATCCTCGGCCGTGCCGGCAGCGCCGGAAACCCCGTCAACCTGGCCAGCGTGGCCGCCGGCAGCGGCGGCTTCGTGATCCATGGGGTCGGCAACGGCAACCAGTCGGGCCTCTCGGTGGCCTCGGCGGGTGATATCAACGGCGACGGTTACGACGACCTGATCATCGGCGCGCCCAACGCGCAAGGAACCGGCGCCAGCTATGTGGTGCTCGGCCAGGCAGCGGGCTTCGGTGCCGGCATCGATCTGGCCAGCATCGCCGCCGGCGTCGGCGGCTTCGTCGTCACTGGCCAGGACGGCGGCGACCAGTCTGGCTTCTCGGTGGCGGCGGCAGGTGACCTCAACGGCGACGGTTTCGACGACCTGATCGTCGGCGCCCCTACCGCGGATGCCACCGGCAACGCGCATGGCGACGCCGGCGACAGCTACGTGATATTCGGCCGTGACTTCACCGCGACAGTAACCCAGCAGGGCGGCGCGGGCGCCGACAGCCTCGCCGGCAGCGCCGGGAACGACATCATGGTGGGCGGCCTGGGCAATGACACGCTCGACGGCGGTGCCGGCAACGATGCGCTGCAAGGCGGCGCCGGCGACGACCTCCTCACCGGCGGCACGGGCGCGGACACGCTCGATGGTGGCGGCGGGCGCGACACCGCGACCTATATCGATTCCGCAGCGGCCGTTACCGTCAACCTCGCCAGCCACCTGAACAGCGGCGGCGACGCACAGGGTGACCGGCTTGCCGGCATCGAAAACCTCATCGGGTCGGCCGGCGGCGATACCCTGACCGGCGACGTAGAGGCCAACCGGCTCTCCGGTCAGGGCGGCGATGACACCCTCGTCGGTGCGGGCGGCAACGACACCCTCGACGGCGGTGCCGGCAACGACAGCCTCGACGGCGGCACCGGCATCGACCGCGTCTCCTACGCAAGCGCGGGCGGCGGCGTGACGGTGAGCCTCACGAACACCGCTGCGCAGAACACCGGCGGCGCCGGCGTGGACACCCTCGCCAACTTCGAGCAACTGCAGGGCACCGCATTCAATGATGTGCTCACCGGTAGCAGCGGCAATGACACGCTGGAAGGCGGCGCCGGCAACGACACGCTCGACGGCGCCGACGGCATCGACCGGATTTCCTACGCCGGCGCCAGTGCCGGCGTGAGCGTAAGTCTGGCGCTGACGGGCGCACAGAACACCGGCGGCGCCGGCACCGACACGCTCAACCACTTCGAGCAACTCGAAGGCAGCGCCTTCAACGATGCGCTCACCGGCAGCGCCGGCTTCGACACCATCATCGGCGGCGCGGGAAACGATACGATCAACGGCGGCACGGGCGGCGGA
>JAYVST010000105.1:0-3106 GCA_043775255.1 Burkholderiales bacterium | reverse complement strand
TGCCGGCGGACAGGCGTCCGTGATGCCCGAACACCTCCGGCTGAACCTTCTGCGTGTCTTCCACCGTGAAGCTGCCGCCGGCGGCTTCGAGCAGGCCGGTGTCACCGACCTGGCCGCCCGATTCGGCATAGAACGGCGTGCGGTCGAGCACCACGATGCCGGCGTCGCCGCTGCCGAGTTCGTTCACGGCCGACCCGTCGATGTACAGCGCCACCACTTTGCTGCCCGTGACCACCAGCTGGTCATAGCCCTCGAAATGGGTCTTGCCGCCGGAATAGTCGACGCCCCGCGCCGACTTGAATTTCGACGAGGCGCGCGCCTGCTTGCGCTGTTCGTCCATGGCCGCCTCGTAGCCGGCGATGTCGATGCTCTTGCCGCGTTCGCGCGCGACGTCGGCGGTCAGGTCGACCGGAAAGCCGAAGGTGTCGTAGAGGGTAAAGACGGTGTCGCCGTCAACCATGTTGCCCTCGCGCGCGAGTGCGCCTTCGAGGATCTTCATGCCATGCTCCAAGGTCTCGGCGAAGCGTTCTTCCTCGGCTAAGAGGGTATCTTCGACGCGCCGGGCTTGAGCCGTCAGTTCCGGATAGGCAGTGCCCATTTCGAGAACCAGATCCTTGACCAGGCGATGGAAAAACGGTTTGGTCTGGCCCAGCTTGTGGCCGTGCCGCAAAGCGCGCCGAATGATACGGCGCAGCACATAGCCGCGCCCGTCGTTCGACGGAATCACGCCATCGACCACCAGGAAGCTGCAGGCGCGAATATGGTCGGCGATCACCTTCAATGAAGGCAGGGCCAGGTCGTCGCAAGCGGTTTCGCGCGCGGCCGCGCGAATCAGCCCCAAGAACAGGTCGATCTCATAGTTGCTGTGCACATGCTGCAGCACCGCGGCGATGCGCTCCAAGCCCATGCCGGTATCGACACAGGGCTTGGGTAGTATCGGCATCGAACCGTCCGCCTGGCGATCGAACTGCATGAACACCAGGTTCCAGATCTCGATATAGCGATCACCGTCGGCGTCCGGCGCGCCGGGCGGCCCGCCGGCTACGTCAGGGCCGTGATCGAAAAAGATTTCCGAGCATGGGCCGCAGGGGCCGGTATCGGCCATCTGCCAGAAGTTGTCGGAAGCGTAGCGCGCGCCCTTGTTGTCGCCGATGCGCACGATGCGCTCTTGCGGCACGCCCACGTCGTCGGCCCAAATTCCAAAGGCTTCATCGTCCTCGTGGTAGACCGTGATCCACAGCTTGTCCTGCGGCAGGCCGTACACGACGGTGAGCAGTTCCCAGGCGAACTTGATGGCGTCGCGCTTGAAATAGTCACCGAAGCTGAAATTGCCCAGCATCTCGAAAAACGTGTGGTGGCGGGCCGTGTAGCCGACGTTTTCCAGATCGTTATGTTTGCCCCCGGCGCGCACGCTGCGCTGCGAGGAGGTGGCGCGCTTATAGGAGCGCACGTCGCGGCCGACGAACACGTCCTTGAATTGCACCATGCCCGAGTTGGTGAACAGGAGCGTCGGATCGTTGCCCGGCACCAGCGGCGACGAACTGACGCGGGTATGCCCCTTGGACTCGAAAAATCGCAGGAATTTCTCCCTGATTTCGGCTGCTTTCATCGGATTTTCGTTCAAAATCAATTGATTGGATTATAGCATCGGCCCCGGCACAAAGACTCACGCGCGCGCCTGAAACGCGCGTGAAAGGTGCAAAACATGCGGCTCTTTTGCCCATGGCGTAGCACCGCTTGTCGCGAACATCCGCAAACCAGCCAATACAGTCAGATGCCGGATGCGGGCCGCGCAAGCGCGATTTCCGCGCGGCTCACGGCAGCGCCTTCGGTCCTGCACGCCTGACCATTCATCAGCACGCGCCGTTGCATAGCGCGTGCCTGTCTAGAATCGGCCGCAGCCGGGATCGACACGGACAACAGACCGCGACCATCCCGCCGACGCACACTCGGAGGAGAACCGCATGGGCCGCTACATCCTCGCGCTCGACCAGGGCACCACCAGTTCGCGCGCCATCATTTTCGACCATGCCGGCAATGTCGTCGCATCGGCGCAAAAGGAATTCCGCCAGATCTACCCGCAGCCCGGCTGGGTCGAACATGACCCGGAGGAAATCTGGAAGACCCAGCACGACACCGCCATGGACGCTCTGTTCAAGGCGCGCGTCTCGGCCAAACAACTGGCCGCCATCGGCATCGCCAACCAGCGTGAAACCACGGTGTTGTGGGACCGCAAGACCGGAAAGGCGATCGGCAACGCGATCGTCTGGCAGGACCGCCGCACCGCGCCCGTTTGCCAACAACTGAAAGCCGCCGGGGGCGAACCTGCGATCCGCGCGCGTACCGGTCTTGTTCTCGATGCCTACTTCTCGGCCACCAAGATCGCCTGGATACTCGACAACACGCCGGCAGATGCCGGTGGCCGCAGCCTGCGCGCCAAGGCCGATGCCGGCGAGATCGCCTTCGGCACCATCGATACCTGGCTCATCTGGAAGCTCACCGGCGGCATGGAGCACCGCGGGGCATTGCATGTGACCGACGTGTCCAACGCATCACGCACCATGCTCTACAACCTGGCCAACGGCGACTGGGACGACACACTCTGCCTCGCGCTCAATGTGCCGCCGATGGTGCTGCCTGCAATCAAACGCTCCAGCGAGGTGGTGGGTGCAGCGCACGCCGACGTGTTCGGCGCCGAAGTGCCGATCGCCGGCATCGCCGGCGATCAGCAGGCGGCGCTGTTCGGTCAGGGCGCGACCGCGCCGGGGCTGGCCAAGAACACCTATGGCACCGGCTGCTTCATGCTCATGCACACCGGCCTGCGCGCGCTTGAATCGAAATCCGGCCTCGTAACGACCGCCGCCGCGCAGGTCGGCGACGCACGCGCCTTCGCTCTTGAAGGCAGCGTCTTCATCGGTGGCGCGGTGGTGCAATGGCTGCGCGATGGCTTAGGGCTGATCAAGAACGCCTCCGAGGTCGAAGCGCTTGCCGCCAGCGTGCCGGACAACGGCGGCGTGACCTTCGTGCCGGCGTTCGTCGGGCTGGGCGCACCCTATTGGGATTCAAACGTGCGCGGCGCCATTTCCGGGTTGACGCGCGGCACGGG
>JAYVST010000104.1:0-5305 GCA_043775255.1 Burkholderiales bacterium | reverse complement strand
ATGTTGGAGGTCGTGCCGGTGAAGTATTTGTCGATTAGTGCCCTGGAGAGACCGACCGCCTCGAAGATCTGCGCGCCGGTGTACGACATGTAAGTCGAGATGCCCATCTTCGACATCACCTTGCGCAGCCCCTTGCCGATCGCCTTGACGTAACTCTTGATCGCCTTGCGGCCAACAATTTCGGCGGGCAGCGTGCCGTTCATGGCGAGCAGCGTCTCGAGCGCGAGATATGGATGCACCGCTTCCGCGCCATAGGCTGCGAGCAGCGCGAAATGGTGCACTTCGCGCGCCGAGCCGGTCTCGACCACCAGTCCCGCACTGGTGCGCAGACCCTTCGCCACCAAGTGCTGGTGAATCGCCGACAGCGCGAGCAGTGCCGGGATTGCAACCCGCTCGCGGTCCATCCTGCGGTCGGAGACGATGATGATCGTGTACCCCGCGCGCACTGCGTCCTCGGCCTGCGCGCAGAGCGACGCGAGCCGCGCTTCGATTGCTTCCTTGCCCCAGGCGACTGGATAGCAGATGTCGAGTTCGCAGCACCTGAACTTGCCTTCCGTGTAGCGCTCGATGTGCCGGATTTTCTCCATTTCGAAGAAGTCGAGCACCGGCTGCGATACTTCGAGCCGGATCGGCGGATTGGTTTCGTCTATACCGAGCAGGTTTGGCTTCGGCCCGATGAACGACACCAGCGACATCACCAGATCCTCGCGGATCGGGTCGATCGGCGGATTGGTGACCTGCGCGAACAGCTGTTTGAAATAGTGGTAGAGCGTCTTGTTCTTGTTCGACAGCACCGCCAGCGGCGAGTCGTTGCCCATGGAGCCGACCGCCTCCTCGCCGTTGACTGCCATCGGCGTCAGTACAAACTTGATGTCCTCCTGCGTATAGGCGAACGCCTGCTGGCGGTCGAGCAAGGCCACTGCCGAGCGCTCGGGCTGCTGCTTGTCGCTTTCGACCTCGTCGAGCTTGACGCGGATGCGTTCGATCCACTCGCCGTACGGCTTGGCATTGGCGAGCGTGTCTTTGAGTTCCTTGTCATCGATGATGCGGCCTTTCTCCAGGTCGACGAGGAACATGCGGCCGGGCTGCAGCCGCCACTTTTTGACAATGCGTTCTTCGGACACCGGCAGGCAGCCGCACTCCGAGCCCATGATCACGAGATCGTCGTCGGTGATGATGTAGCGCGCCGGCCGCAGGCCGTTGCGGTCGAGCGTGGCGCCGATCTGGCGACCGTCGGTGAACGCAATCGCGGCCGGGCCGTCCCACGGCTCCATCATTGCCGCGTGATACTCGTAGAACACGCGGCGGTTGGCGTCCATCAACGTGTGGTTCTCCCACGCCTCCGGGATCATCATCATCATCGCGTGCGCCACTGTGTAGCCGCTCATCACCAGCAACTCGAGCGCGTTGTCGAACGACGCGGAATCGGATTGACCGTCGTAGATTAGCGGCCATAGCTTGTCGAGATCGCGGCCCAGGATCGGGCTCGAGATCGCGCCCTGGCGCGCGCGGATCCAGTTGACGTTGCCGCGCACCGTATTGATCTCGCCGTTGTGGCAGATCATGCGGAACGGGTGCGCGAGGCCCCACGACGGGAAGGTATTGGTGGAGAAGCGCTGGTGTACGAGTGCCAGCGCCGACACCACGCGCGGATCCTGCAGGTCCCTGTAATACACGCCGACCTGGTGCGCGAGCAGCATCCCTTTGTAAACGATGGTGCGCGCTGACATCGACGGCACATAGAACTCCTTGCCGTGCGCAAGCTTGAGCGCCTGGATCGCGTGGCCGGAGCTTTTGCGAATGAGGTAAAGCTTGCGCTCGAGCGCGTCAGTCACGGTGACGCCGGCGCCCCGGCCGACGAATACCTGCCGGATCAACGGCTCGATCAACTTCACCGACTCGCCGAGGTCGGAATTGTCCACCGGCACGTCGCGCCAGCCGAGCAGCGCCTGGACTTCGTCCTTGATCGCGCGCTCGATCTCGTATTCTAAGGCGAAGCGCGAAGCCGGTTCCTGTGGCAGGAACACCATGCCGACCCCGTACTCGCCCAGCGGTGGCAGGACCACGCCCTGTTTGGCCATTTCCTGGCGGAATAAAGCGTCCGGAATCTGGATCAGGATACCAGCGCCGTCGCCGGCCAGCGGATCCTCGCCCACCGCGCCGCGGTGGGCGAGGTTTTTCAGAATCAGCAGACCCTGTGCGACGATGGAATGGCTTTTCTTGCCCTTGATATGGGCCACGAAACCGACGCCGCAAGCATCGTGTTCGTTCGCGGGGTCATACAGACCCTGGCGCGGGGGGATCATCGGATGGTTCATGACTGCACCTCTTTAACGTGTCGTCTGGCAGGCCACGGTGGCCTGCAGCATTTGCCTGGGGGGCGGCGTGGGCGAATTCAGGTTTGGTGCGCATGAAATGGTCAGCCGCCGATATAAGACATCTCGATTTTCTTCGTCCGCGCCGTCTCTTCCGTGCGAATTTCCGAATACCGGTCTTCACGCTGGTTCCAGATCAACCCGATGGCAGCGGCAATTTGCGCGTCGCTCTTGCCCGAACGCATGAGGGCGCGCAAATCATGGCCGGACTGCGCGAACAGGCAGGTGTACAGCTTGCCATCGGTCGAGAGCCGGGCGCGCGTGCAAGTGGAGCAAAAGGCTTGCGTCACGCTGGAGATGACGCCGATTTCACCGCTGCCATCCGCATAGGCCCAGCGCTCGGCGACTTCACCGGTGTAGTTGGGTTCGGCTTCGATGAGCGGCATCTCGGCGCTGATCATGCGCACGATCTCGGCCGAAGGCACGACATCGTTCATGCGCCAGCCGTTGGACGAGCCCACGTCCATGAATTCGATGAAGCGCACGATGTGGCCGCTGCCCTTGAAGCGCCGCGCCATTGCAACGATGTCCTGATCGTTGACGCCTTTCTTGACCACCATGTTGATCTTGATCGGCGCAAAGCCCGCGTCGTGCGCGGCGTCGATGCCCTTCAACACTTCGGCCACCGGAAAATCGACGTCGTTCATGGCGCGGAATACAGCTTCATCGAGCGAATCGAGCGAGACGGTGACGCGCTGCAGGCCCGCGGCCTTTAACGCTTTGGCTTTCCTGGACAGCAGCGAGGCGTTGGTGGTGAGAGTCAGATCCAATGGTTCGCCGTCATGCGTCTTGAGGGCGGCCAGCATCTCGACCAAAATCTCGAGGTTTTTGCGCAGCAGGGGCTCGCCGCCGGTGAGGCGGATTTTCTCGGCGCCGTGTCCGACGAACAGGCGCGTCATGCGCGCTATTTCCTCAAAGCTCAACATTCCGGATTTCGGCAAAAAATGGTAGTCGTTGCCGAACACTTCCTTTGGCATGCAGTAGGTACAGCGGAAGTTGCACCGGTCGGTTACCGAAATGCGCAGGTCGCGCATGAGCCGGCCGCGCGTGTCCGCCAGCGTGCCGCCGGGGCTAACCACGTGGGCCGGAATGACCGGCGCACGCCTGGCGGCGCGCTGGTCAACGAGAGGAATTACTTTGGCGGTCATGGGGTTTCCTTGCTGCGTTCCTTGACTAACAGGCTGTTGAAATACAGGTCCTCCCAGTCATCCAGGAACTCGAAGTCCGCGCAGATGTTGTCGAGCGTCATGGGTCTTGCCTCTCATCCGCGACAGCGGTAGCCACATCGCCGGTGCTGGCAGCTCCTGCTCAGTTGCCCTCACCCGGCTCGGGCGAGAAGTACTTCTCGAACTTGCCTTTCTCGTCCTGAAAGCGGTCTGCATCGGTAGGCGCTGCCTTCTTGACCGTGATGTTCGGCCAGCTCTCCGAATATTGCCGGTTGACCTCGAGCCATTTCTCGAGACCCGCCTTGGTGTCGGGCTTGATCGCGTCGACCGGGCACTCGGGCTCGCACACCCCGCAGTCGATGCACTCGTCGGGGTGGATGATGAGCATGTTCGCGCCCTCGTAGAAGCAGTCGACCGGGCAGACCTCGACGCAGTCGGTGTACTTGCACTTGATGCAGGCGTCGTTGACGATGTAGGTCATGGATGGCTGCACCTGTGCTTCAGCGGCTTTGCTTTGTGGTCTCGCGCCGTGTCTGGGCCTGACCCATTAATCGGTCGGATCACCGATAGGGCGCGTCGAGCTCAAGGTTCTTGGCGATCTCACGCTCCCAACGGTCGCCGTTCGCCAGCAGCCGCTCCTTGTCGTAGAGCAGCTCCTCATGCGTCTCGGTGGCGAACTCGAAGTTCGGCCCCTGGACGATGGCATCGACCGGGCAGGCCTCCTGGCATAGCCCGCAGTAGATGCACTTCATCATGTCGATGTCGTAGCGCGTCGTGCGCGACGTCCCGTCACTGGGCCGCGGCCCAGCCTCGATGGTGATCGCTTGCGCCGGGCAGATCGCCTCGCACAGCTTGCAGGCAATGCAGCGCTCCTCCCCGTTCGGATAGCGCCGCAGCGCATGCTCGCCGCGGAAGCGGGGCGACAGCGGGCCCTTCTCGAACGGGTAGTTGAGCGTCTTCTTGGGCGCGAAGAAATAGCGCATGGCGAGGAAGAACGCCGAGACGAACTCGGCGAGGAAGAGCGACCGGATTACCTGGCCGACGCGAGCCATGGCAGCAAGCCTCCTTGTTGATTCCGAGCCCAGCCTTCACATCCACCGCCCCCATGGATGTTGGAAGCCGGGTTCATGCGCCCACCCTCATCAATGAACTTTTTGGCCCACATGATCCGACGGCGGCGCATCGTGCCCCGCCGCAATGTCTGCGAGCGAGATGCCTTCCAGGAACTGCAGAATGGAGCCGTTGAGCGCCTGCCAAAGGAGATCGGTGCCGCCAAGCTCGTCGATTTCCAGAGCCACTACGCCCCGTGACGCAAACGGACGGTCGTCGAGGGCGTGCGGGTCGCCGAAGGCACGGAACACCTCGGCCACGGCGATCCGGTGCAGGGGCCTGTTCAGGTAGTAACCGCGGCCCCGCCGCCAGGTGCCTTTGACGAGGCCGGCCACGCACAACTCGGCCATGAGCTGTTCGGTGAACGATTCCGAGCACCCGACCGAATGCGACAGGGCCTCCACGGAGCATGGCCGCTTCGCGTCGTCGGCAGCCAAGCGGACGAGGGATTCAACGGCGAAATACGCGCTGGAACTGATCTTCATGACTGGATCTCCCGGCTTCCAGCGCCCATGGATGGGGCAAAAGTGATAGTGAAACAAAACTAATTGTCTGCTCTTGTCAAGATAGTTTTGAAAAGCTACTATCTATCGTCAACCAGGGGACCGGAAATGAGCGAACGTGCGACTGCCGAACTGATCATCCATCTCGGCC
>JAYVST010000103.1:0-2609 GCA_043775255.1 Burkholderiales bacterium | reverse complement strand
CCGCCTTGCGCGAGCGTTATCGCCAATACCAGGCCGGGGTGCAGCCGCTGATCGAGGCGCATGGCGGGCGCTTTCGCGCCAGCGGTGTCGGCCTCCACGTGCTGGAAGGCGCGCACGACGGGCGCCGATTGATCGTCTTCGAGTTTGCGTCGATGGACGCGTTGCGCGGCTTCTGGAATTCGCCGCAATACGCCGCGCTCAAGATGCTGCGCGCCGGCGCCGCGCGCGTCGACGCCTGGGCGGTGCCGGCGCAATAGCGCCCGGCGCGCAATTCACCCTCGATCGGGAGCCTCCTTGACCCACGACCTGTTCTCGCCCCTCGCGTTAGGCGACCTGCGGTTGCCCAACCGCATCATGATGGCGCCGCTGACGCGCTCGCGCGCCACGCCCGAGCGGGTGCCCACGCCGATGATGACCGAGCACTACGTGCAGCGCGCCGGCGCCGGCCTCATCATCGCCGAAGCCACCAACGTGGCGCCGCAGTCCAACGCATGGGAATGCGCGCCCGGCATTTTCACCCCGGCGCAGATCGATGCCTGGCGCAGCCTGGTGGCGGCGGTGCACGCCGCCGACGGGCACATCGCACTGCAGCTGTGGCACGGCGGCCGCGTCGCCGCCGATCGCAGCGCCGAACCGGTCGAGTCGCTCTCGCCTTCCGGAATCAATGACAATCTCGATGCCGTCACCGTGTGGGGCTGCGGTCCCGAAGGCAAGTTCGTCAAGCAGGAGGCGACGCCGTCGCGTGCCATGACGCGCGCCGAGGTGCAGGACACCATCGCCGCCTTCGGGTCCGCCGCGCGCGTGGCGCGCGAAATCGGCTTCGACGCGGTGCAACTGCATGCCGCCAACGGCTACCTGCCGAACCAGTTTCTTTCGCCCTACCTGAACCGACGCAGCGATGACTACGGCGGCGGCCCCGAGGGCCGCGCCCGCTTCGCGCTCGAAGCCGTCCTTGCGATGCTGCCGCATTTCCCGCCCGGACGGGTGGGCATCCGCATCTCGCCCTTCGCCGCCTTCAACGGCGCTCTCGATCCGGACCCGGCGCACGCCTATGCCTACCTGGTGCGCGAGCTCGGCGCACAGGGCCTGGGCTGGGTCGAGCTGGCGGATTCGAATTGCTGGAGCGGCCGCTTCGACCGCGACGCCATGATCGACCTGGTGCGCCCGGTGTTCGCCGGAACGCTGGTCGCCAATGGCGGCATCGACCCGGCGCTTGCCGCGCAACTGGTCGCATGCGGCCGCGTCGATGCGGTGTCCTTCGGCCGCCTGTGGATCACCAACCCGGACCTCTGCGCACGCATCCGGCAAGGCGGCCCCTACACCGTCAAGCGTATTTCCGGGCGCCTGTATGGCGGCGGGCCGGACGGCTACAACGACTTTCCCACGCTCGATGAAGAACGCGCCGTCGCAGGCAGCGCGCCATGAATCGCGGCATTTCTAGAAAAGGCATGACACCATGAGCACAACCCTTCCCCCGATTCGGCGCCTGGTGACCGAAGACGACGCCATCGGCCGCTCGCGCATCGTCGAGGACAAGCCTGCCGCTGCCATCCGCTTGGTCGAGGGCCGGCCTAACTACCGCGCCGTCAACATCTGGCGCACCGAAGCGTCGCCGGCGCCGATCGATGCGCCCGACAGCATCCTCGACCACAAGGGCATCCTGCCGCCGAAAAACGGCGGCTCGGTCCTGCGTGTCATCGATTATCCGCCCGAGGCGAAGGACCCGGCGGAGCGCCAGCGCCAGATTGCCGCCACCTTCAGCGGCATCTTCGCCGATGCCGACCACGACAAGCGCGCCGGCGCCCATCCCGGCATGCACCGCACCGACACGGTGGACTACGCCATCATCCTCGAAGGCGAGATCTGGGCGGTGATGGACGAAAACGAAACCCTGATGAAGCAGGGGGACATTCTGGTACAGCGCGGCACCAACCATGCCTGGGCCAACCGCTCGGACAAAACCGCGCGCATCTGCTTCGTGCTGATGGACGGGCAACGCTGACGGCCTGACAGACCCGCGCGGCGCGCGCGCCCTGCCGCCTTACGCCAGCTTCATCAACGCCAGCACGTAGTCGAACATCAGGCAGTAGATCGCGATCGGCAGAGGCAGCCCGAGCATGCTGCCGAGCGCGTAGCTGCGGAACTTGACCCCGGACATCGCCAGCGCATAGTTGAGCGCCGGCAGGGTCTGGAACATCAGGCGCAAGAGCGCAATGCTCCCGACCGGGCGCGCGTGCAAGCGCGCGAGCAGGCGCAGCGCGGTGCGGTTCGTCCACTGTGCCAATGCGTCACCGCCGATGAAACGGATGGCGTAGAAGGTCACAGCGCAGGAAACGCAGGCGGCGACATAGGTGGCCAATCCGCCCCAGACGCGCCCCAATGCCAACACCGCCGCGGCGGCAAACAGGAAGCCCGGCACCTGGATCAGGTTGCCCAGCGCGAACAGGAGGACGAAGACGGCCAGCCCCCCCACCGGGTGCTCGCCCAGGATTTTCTGCAGGTAGGCGAGGCTGAAATGCGCACGCAGCCCGGAGAACTCGGCCACCGCGAACAGCAGCACCAGGAACACCACGACGAGTACGAGTTGCCTGTAACGGCTCAAGGAATTC
>JAYVST010000102.1:0-3315 GCA_043775255.1 Burkholderiales bacterium | reverse complement strand
CGAACGTCTGCGCATGACTCGGGGCCGCGGTAGCTGGCTAAACTTTCCACGTATGACTCTTTCATTCACAACAACTCGTCGGTTTTAACCGGCGCACGGAGAGAGCATGAAACTGAACCCGCGGCGGCATTTTTTGCTTGCTTCCGGCGCATTTCTCGCCGTACCGCAGAACGCCTTGCCGCAGCAGCCCGGCAGGGTTTATCGCGTCGGTCTTCTGTCGATCGGGACCGATCCGGCGCGGCCGGCAAGGTGGCAGCCGTTTATCGAGGCGATGCGTGCCCTGAACTATATGGAAGGCCGCAATCTGCTCGTCGAGCGTGCTTTCGGGGCGGGCAAAGACGCACTTCTTCAAGGTCACGTTGCCGGTCTCATCGCTGCCAAGGTCGACGTCATAGTTACAACCGGTACCCGCGAGCTCGCCGCGCTCAAGCAGGCCACTTCGACGACCCCGGTTGTCATGACGCTCGCGCATGACCCGGTAGGCGGGGGATTCGTGGCGAGCCTGGCGCGCCCCGGCGGCAATCTCACTGGCTTCACCAGTCTGGTTCCGGGGCTTACGCAGAAATACGTCGAACTCCTGCGCGAGGCGGTACCTTCGGCCAAGCGCTTCGCGATCTTCAACCTGCCGCCCAATCCAATCCCGCAAATTCGCCGCGAGCTCGAAGATGCCGCGCGCATTCTGGGCGTCGCGGTGTTCCTCGCCCAGCCGTCCGGTCCGGACCAGATCGACCGGGTGCTTGGCCAGGCAAGGAAGGACGGCGCCGCCGGCATCATCCATACGCTTGACGGCGGCACCACCGCGTACAGCCGAAAGCTCGTCGAGTTGGCCCTGGCCCACCGGCTGCCCGGCATCTACTGGGACCGGGTGTTCGTCGAAGCAGGCGGCCTCATGTCGTACAGCGCGAGCTTTGCAGAAATCCTGAAAGGCGCGGCGACCTACGTCGACAAGATCCTGCGCGGCACCGCACCGGCCGATTTGCCGATCCAGCAACCGACCAAATTCGAACTGGCGATCAACCTTAAGACCGCAAAGGCTCTCGGCCTCACGCTTCCGCAGACGATTCTAGTGCGCACCGATCATGCGGTCGAATAAGCGGTGCCGGATCATGCTTGGCGGCAACAGTTTCATCGTTGAGGAGAGCAAAGGGGCCAGTTCGCATTTTTTCCGCGCCGCCGCATGCATTGCGGGTAAGTCGATGCGCCGGCTGGAGAGCAGCGCGGCAGCCACGTTCAGGGTGACAGGCTTGCGCAGGCAGTCTTGAGCGGCTGCGTTGCCTGTGTTTGGGTTCACAGCTATCGGCAACCAAGCGGCAAGGCGAAGTCCGATGGTCACGAGCAGGCGCGCCTGCGCGCGGCGTAGCCCGCACTGTACTCACTGGCGGCCGAAGCGCAAAGAAAACACTGCGGGAAGTCGAAAATGATCAGACGCCGGCGGTGAAACCGATGCCGGTCTTCTCGAATCCCTGCTTGGCGCCGGCGCCGAAACGGCGCACGATTTCTTCGCCGATTTCCGGCGTGTAGAGGATATCGCCCATCTGGTTGGGATCACCCTGGATCAGCACCAGCAGGTGCCCGTCCGCATCCGCGACGTTCTTGAACTTGCGCGTCACGCCCGGCGGCACGGCCACCATGTCGCGCGGTTCGAGCACGGTGGCGTTTTCGCCGTGATCGCCATAGGTGATCTCGAAGCGGCCGTCGACGCAGAAGAAGGTCTCGACCGTATGCATGTGGGCATGCAACATCGGTCCGTTGCCCGGCGGGCAGGCCACCAGGTACACCGACAGGCCGGCCGGGCCGTTCACCGCCGGTGGAGCGCCGCCGCCCACGGCGGTGCTGGCGCCGGCCGGGCCCATGTAGTAGCGGATTTCCTTGGCCGCCACCATTTCGCTGGCTTCCACCGGAATGCCGGTATTGGCGGCAGCGTCGTGCTTTTGCGGCGCCACTTTGGCGAAGCGTGCTACGCAATGCTCGAATTCGGCCGGCGTGACGGTTTTGGTTTTCATGTTGCCTCCTTGAAGGTGTGACGCATGGTCTCGTACCGACAGGGATCGCCCAGCGCCTTGTTGTGTCCGAACTTGTTTGATCTTCCCGTTGCAGTCGGGCGCATGACTGCCGCCCGCCATTCAGCGCGGGCCCGACAGGCGCGCGACCAGGAAATCCAGGATGTCCTGCAACTGCTCGCCTTCCGGATTCTTGTGCCCGCCCATGTATACCTTGAGACGCTTGTCCGTACTGCCGAGCCTATCGAATAGCTCGATCTGGCTTTCGCGGGTGAAGAGTTCATCGTCCCATTTTTGCTGAAACAGCACGGCGCAGCCGACCTTGGGCGCATCTTCGGCGAGGCGACCGCTGTTCGGGTAGGAAAGCCCCCACATGCCCAACACCGCGGCGCGAATGCGCGGTTCGGCGGCCACCAGCGGCAAGCCGTAGGCGGTGCCCATGGAAATGCCCTTCCAGCCGATCGCGCTTGCATCGACCTCCGGCAGGCCGCACAGAGCGTCAAGCGCCGCGCGCCAGTCGGCGATCATCGGGTCGACGCTTCCGCCCGCAGTCCAGAGCGCGAGGAACTCGTCGCGCACCGGCAGACCCTCGGCGAATGCCGCGCGCCGCGCCCCATGAACCGGGCCGTCGATGGCCGCCACCGCGTAGCCGTGCTTGCGCACCAGCGGCAGGGCGATGTCCTGCACCAATGACGATTTCTTGTGGCCGGAGCCGCCGTGCCCCACCAGCACCAGCGGCTTTCTGCCGCCACCCTCAGCCGGCGTCCAGAACGCCACCGGCACCTTGCGTCCTGCAACGGTCAAGGTGAATTCGCGACAGGTGACGCCATCCACCGTTTCAGGGCTTCCATTCCATTGCATCGCTAGGCTCCTTTCAGGGGTGTCCAGGTTTCAGTGCCTCCGATGCGGCGCGCCCGCATCTCAAAGTCCGGGTCGGCGTGCCGCAGGAACATCAGCGCCTGACCGGTGCGAACAGCAGATCGACGCCCCCTTCGCGCGCCACGAAACACCCGTGCACCGGTTGCCCGATCACCGGTGTCTCGCCTTGCCAGCGGCCGAGAGCACGCGGACCTTCATCCAGATCCACGGTCACAAGCGTGTACGGCAGTTCCGCCTTGAAGGCCGAATGGAACGCGTGGTGCGCCACCGTCCAGCTATGAATGCGGCCTGCGCGGCTGGCCTCGACCCACTCCACGGCGTCCGAATAGCACTTGTCGCACAGGAGCCGGGGATAGTGGCGCAGCTTCCCGCAGCCGGCGCAGCGCTGGATCATCAGACGGCCGCAGGCCGCGCCTTCCCAGAACGGGCGCGACAG
>JAYVST010000101.1:0-2667 GCA_043775255.1 Burkholderiales bacterium | reverse complement strand
TGCTGGCTGCTAACCAGACCGTGCGCAACATGCCGCGCAATCAGGCCCGGTCGGATGAGATTTTGAAGCTGGCCTACAAGGCGGCGCACAGGCTTGGATTCGGTGCCGATTACGAGGGATACGGTTGGATCAAATGAGCCGTTTTGTTCTGCGATTTTCTGGGGTAGGAATGGCCCCGGTAGAACTCGCCCGGCACCTGCGCACGGTCGCAGGTGTCAAGGTACTGGACAGTTCGCCCAGAATGTTTTTGATTGAGAGTGGAAAACCCGCGATTGATCAGATTTCGGAACAGCTGAGCGGCTGGCAGATCGTTCCGGAAAGTTTCACACCCCTGCCTGATCCGCGCCTGAAGATAGGCCGCTGAATTTCGCATTTGCGGCTTGGCCAGCCCGCATTTTTTCTTAAGCCGTTGGCAGCGTTGGTTGTTTCGCGCGGGCGCTACCACGCCCGATGCGCCGGCTTGGTTCAACGCCCGCGCGCCGATCAAGCGTGACTATCTCGACCGTGAAGCGCGCAACATTTCCCTTAGGCTGCGGGAGAACAATTCGTGCTGGCGTTCAAACATGCGCGCCTCCTCAAAGCCGGGCAGAAGATGCTGGCGGATCGCGCCCTGCACGTCTCACGCTCCAAAGGTGACGGGCTGGGCTACGACGTGCGAGTTTGCCAAATGCGTTTCGACGCTTCCTGCAAAGAGCGCTTCATCGAGGTGACGACCGCTTCATTCGGCAAGGAGACGCCGTTCTTCATCAGCCGCAACAAGGTCGAGTATTCGCGCGCCAACGACGCGTACTTCCACCTTTACCGGTTATTCGAATTCCGCAAGAGCCCGCGCCTGTTCGATCTCGCGGGGACCGGTGGAGCGCAACTGCCTGCTCAATCCGGCTTCCTTTGTCGGGCGGTTTTCGTGAGAGGGGAAAGCGGCTGAAACCGTTGGTGGTGGCGGTTATTGGGGGATCAATTCTTTTCCAAAAACACGTCCGGTTCCACGGCACACTACTTGAGGATCGCCCTCAAGGTTCCTTCCGGCATGTCGCCGGTGTGATTCGGGATGGTAGTGAACCGGTTGGTCGCGGGGTTGAGCCAGACTTCATGGCTGCCGGCCGCCTGCCGGTGAAACTCGAAGCCAAGCTCCTTGAGCCGTCTGACGATTTCGCGGTATCCGAATCCGGCGAGCCGGCCCATCAGGTGGCGACGACCATCGCGTAGTTGAACGATTCGCGTGCCGGATGCAGGGTGGCCGCGCCTGCCCCGCTTTGCGACTCGATCAGTTTCTTCGCGATGTCGCGCGCAATCTCGATCGTTTCCTGGATCGTCCAGCCCTGCGCCACCAATCCCTGCACCTCATCGCTGGTCGCGAGGTAAACGCCTTCAGGCAGTTTCTCGATGTGGATTTGAATCAAGTGTTCCATGTCAGACCTTTGCGGTAGCGACAGTTCGGGCACCAGTTAATCCGACCTGTGATGCCGGTCAAGCCGCGTGCAGCAGCGTGCAGCAGCGTCTTCACCTTCGGCCGCTTCTTCCGCTTGGCCTGCCACAGGTCGTAAGCCGATTGCATCCGCGTCCACATTTCGGCGCTCGTCCGCAGCGCATCCGCGAGCCGCAACGCCATATCCGCGCTGATGCCGGCGCGTCCGTTCAGAATCGCGGACATGGCTTGGCGCGCAACGCCGAGCCGCAATGCGGCCTCTGAAACCGAAGTGCCGCTTTCCTTGAGGTGCAGTTCCCACAGCACTTCGCCGGGGTGGGGAGGATTGTGCGTGGCGGCCATGTTGGTTTCCTTCAATGATAGGCACTGCCGCCGCCGGGTTCAATGTCCTCACCGGTGCATCTGAGATGCCGCAAGCAGGCTGAAAAACGCCGCGAGACCGAATCAAGCGGCATTTGCTATCATTGCTATCAATTGATCCATTCCGGGAGCGCACCATGGCAAACCTGCTCGTAAGAGACGTCGACGAATCGCTGGTCAAGGCGCTCAAGCTGCGCGCCGGCAAGCACGGGCGCAGCGCCGAGGCTGAGCACCGCGCCATTCTGGCTGTCGCGCTGGCGCGTACGCGCCGCCGCAGCTTTGCCGAGGTGCTCGCATCGATGCCCGATGCGGGCCAGGATGCAGACTTCGAGCGTGTTCCCTCAAAAAAGAAAGCGCCGCGTGTTTTTGATTGACACCAATGTCGTCAGCGAGGCGCGCAAAGGAGAGAAGGCGCACCCTGGCGTGACGGCATTTTTTCAGACTGCCGCCGCTGACGATACGCCGCTGTTTCTGTCCGTCATCACCATCGGTGAGCTGCGCCGTGGCGTTGAGATGATTCGCCGTCGCGGCGACAATATGCAGGCTGCGCAACTTGAGCGCTGGCTGGAAAAACTGCTGCTCCAGTTTCACGATCGCATTCTGGAATTCGACGCTGTGGCGGCCGAGGTATGGGGCCGCTTGCGGGCGCCGCACCCGGAAAACGAACTCGACAAACAGATTGCGGCGATTGCGCTGGTGCATGACTTGACGGTGGTATCGCGCAATACCGAGCACTTTGTGTCAAGCGGCGTGCGCCTCGTAAATCCCTTTGCAAAGGCGGTTTGAATTCAACCGGTGCAAGAGCGGGGACGGCGGGAACCGTCGCCAAGAAAATGTGGCGTCGTGGTAGTCGGGTAACGGCCTGAAACCCTTGGTGCGAG
>JAYVST010000100.1:0-3171 GCA_043775255.1 Burkholderiales bacterium | reverse complement strand
GCGCTGTCTTTCGCGCTGATTTTCACGGCCAGCCGCGTGTTTCATTTCGCCCACGGCGGCGTCTACACGCTCGCGGCGTTCGCCGGCTACGCCGCGCTTGTCACCTTCAATCTCGGCGTGATCGCGGCCTTCGCCATCGCGACGGGTGTGGCGGTGCTGCTGGGCGTGCTGATCAACGCGTTGCTCTACGAGCCGATGCGCGACGAGGGCGTGTCCTCCTTCGTCATGATGATCTGCTCCTTCGGCGTTCTAATCATTCTGACGCAGTTGTGCGCGATCGCATGGGGCACCAACCCGGTGGTGTTGCAGAAGGGCGGGCAGGAAACGGTCTACAGCCTGGGCGCCGTGCGCATCACCGGCCGGCAACTAGGCATCATCGCTCTGGCCGCCCTGCTGGGCGTCGCGTTGTGGATTTTTTTCCAGCGCTTCCGCCTAGGCATCGCGATTCGCGCGTTGGGCAACGACAGCGAACTCGCGCAGATCGTCGGCATGCCGGCGCGCACATTGCGCCACATCGGCTTCGCGGTCGGCTCGGGCATCGTCGGCATCAGTTCGCTTCTGATCGGATTGAACGTCGGCATCATTGACTACAACATGGGCGTCGACATCATCCTCATGGCCATGGTGGCCATGACCATCGGCGGCCTGGGCAACGTCGGCGCGGCCGCCGGCGGCGGCTTCGCGCTCGGCGTGATCCAGAACCTCGCCCTGTGGAAGCTCGATTCCAAGTGGCAGATGGCGCTCTCCTTCGCCATCCTGATCCTGGTGCTGCTGTTCCGTCCGAGCGGGCTGTTCGGCGAAAAGCGCCCGGCCGTGGGCTTGTAGGCATGGAATACGCGATCTACATCGGCACCCTGATCGCGCTCTACGCGACGCTCACCATCTCGCTCAACCTGCTGGTGGGCTATACCGGCCTGATCTCGGTGGCGCAGGCGGGGGTGTACGGCATAGGCGCCTACATCACCGCGCTCCTGGCGCTCAACTACAGCCACGACCTGCTGGTGTCGGTGCTGGCGGCGGCCAGCGTCAGCGTGGTGATTTCACTGGTCGTCGCGCTGCCATCGCTCAGGCTCAAGAACGAATACTTCCTGATCTCCACCATCGGCTTCCAGAGCATCATCTTCGCGCTGTTCATGAACCTGGAGGTCACCGGCGGGCCCAACGGGCTCTACAACATCCCGCACCCAAGCCTGTTCGGCATGACGCTCAAGGGCAGCGGACAGAAATTCCTGCTTGCGCTGGGTCTCGCGCTGACCTGCTATTTCCTCGCGCGGCGGGTGGTGAATTCGCCGTTCGGGCGCATGCTGCGCGCGGTGCGCGAGGACCAGACCGCAGTGGCCTCACTGGGAAAAAGCGTGTTCCGCATCAAGGTCTCGATCTTCGTGTTCTCGGCCGTGTTCACCTCCGCCGCCGGCACGCTCTACGTTTATTCGCTCACCGCGATCGACCCGGTCGCGTTCAACCTCGACGAATCGATCTTCATCATCACTCTGGTGATTGTAGGCGGCACCGGCAGCCTCAACGGCTCTGTGCTGGCGGCGGTGCTCCTGATTCTGCTGCCCGAGTCGTTCAAGTTCCTGCCGATCCCGGAAGCGGTGGCGCCGCAGTTGCGCCAGCTGTTCTACGGCGTGTTGCTGGTGCTCTTTACCCGCTTCCGCCGCCAGGGCCTGATCGGCGAATACAAGGACGTTCTCAAGTGAGCGCGATCCTCGAACTCAACGGCCTGTCCAAACGCTTCGGCGGCCTGGCGGCAGTGGAGGACCTCTCGTTTTCGGTCGAACCCGGCCGCATCACCAGTCTGATTGGCGGCAATGGCGCCGGCAAGACCACGGTGTTCAACCTCATCACCGGCTACCTCGCTCCAGATGCCGGCCGCATCCTGTTTCGCGGCAAGCGCATCGACGGCCTGGCGCCGCACCGGATTGCGCGCGAAGGGATCTCGCGCGGCTTCCAGGAACTGAGGCTGTTCAACCGCCTCACTGCGCTCGACAACGTGCAGGCCGCGATCCCGCGGCAGCGCGGCGAAAGCCTGCTGCGTTCGATGTTCGGCGGAGGCGCGCTCAAGGCAGAGGCGCGCGCCACCGAGGCCGCCGCCGGCGCGGTGCTGGACGAACTCACCATCACCGCGCAATCCGGCGCGCTAGCCGAGCGCCTGTCCTACGGCCAGCAGAAGCTGCTGGCGCTCGGACGCCAGGTCGCCGCACAGGGCGAATTCCTCATGCTCGACGAACCGACCGCGGGCTTGAGCCCGATGATGATCGAGGACTTCTGCGGCCGCGTGCGCGCACTGGTGGCCGCCGGCCGCACCATCCTCCTGATCGAGCACAATGTCGAGATCGTGATGCAGCTTTCCGACCACGTGATCGTGCTGCACCAGGGCGGCAAGATCGCCGAAGGCGCGCCTGCGGCGGTGCGCAAAAGCGAATCCGTGATGCATACCTACCTTGGCATCGACGCTTAAGCCGCCCATGCTGAAGGTCCGAAAACTCGACGCGTTCTACGGCAAGAAGCAGGTGCTGTTCGGCGTGGACCTGAGTCTGCCGAAGGGCGGCATCGGCGCGGTGATCGGCCCCAACGGTGCAGGCAAGTCCACCGTGCTGCGCGCTCTTTTCGGGCTGGTGGGCGAGCGGCGGGGCACCATTGAACTGGAAGGCCGGGACCTGTCGCGCGCCAAGACACTGGAGAACATCGGAGCCGGCATCGCCTTCGTGCCGCAGGGTGCACGGGTGTTCCGCGACCTCACGGTCGAAGAGAACCTGCGCATGGGTGGCTTCACCGTGTCGGCAGGCGAGTATCCCTCGCGTCGCGTGGCGGTGCTGGAATCGTTTCCGTTGCTGGCCGAGCGCGGTGGCCAGCGCGCCAGCGCGCTTTCCGGCGGCGAGCGCCAGATGCTTGCCTTCGGCATGGCCCTGATGCTGCGCCCGCGCCTGCTCATGATCGACGAACCGTCGATCGGCCTGGCGCCGAAGATGGTGGCGCAGGTGTTCGAATCCATCCTGCGCATTCGCGACACGCTTGGCGCCTCGGTGCTGATCGTCGAGCAACAGGCGCAGCAGGTCCTGCGCGTGGCCGATTCGGTGTTCGTGATCCGCGCCGGCCAGCTCATCAGCGCAGGCCCGGCGGAAAAGTACCGGGTTGCGGATGTGTTGCGACAGGTTTATCTTGGCGAAA
>JAYVST010000099.1:0-2174 GCA_043775255.1 Burkholderiales bacterium | reverse complement strand
TTCCAGACAGGTGCGGGAATGTTGGCCACAACCTTCGCCAGTGTGGGTGAACCCGGTGCGGTTTCCACCAGCCAGCTGTAGGTGGTCTTGGTGGGATTGCGCACTGTGCCTACACCGAAGTGGTCGCATGGGGTGCTCGGGCCGTAACCGATGCCGCCGCCGGTCCAGCAGCTGTCGCCGGGCCGATTGAACACGCCGGACGGCGTGCCGACGTTCCATGCGCCAAGAATGCTGTTGAACGTGGCCTGATAGGTCACCCGCACGCCGAAAATCGCGCCATTGGTGTATTCGGTGATGCTTGGCGCGCCATAGCGCTCGACGGTGGACGGAAAGCCGCGCCCAGCGCCGCCAAAGGTGTCCGAAATGTCGCTGCTGTGAAGGTCTTCCAGTTCGATTTCGAACCCGTGTCCGGTACCGCCGGTATCGTTGACCACATCGAAGTTGCCCAGCGATCCGAAGATCGCTGCACCTGCCAGCATGGGCATGCCAAGCGCAGCAATGGCGGGTACGGCAGCGAATAGTCTGGTTTTCATGTTTCCCCCTGTAGGTGCGTGGAACGCTGTTTGCGCAAAGCCCAAGCGAGCACCCCGGACGCAGTACGGTGTCTGGCGTCCGGGCAGCGCAAATGACGGTGCGCGAAATGCAGCAATGCCCGACAATTGTGAACGGCCGGGGACTCGGCCTCAATAGCCCGAGCAGGACTGCAAATTCATGCAAACGCTAAGAAAACCTTAAGGTGACCGGGCGATGAATCCGAGCCAATGCAAACCTTCGCGACCGGCGCATGGGACGCACGCGGCATTCGGCGTGAAATGCGGCATGGCGACGGCCGCCGCTGCGGGAGTTGTCCCGGCTGTGCAGGCATGCGCCGGCCACGCGGCCGCAACCGGCTCTGCGGCGGCGACAGTCACATGCATGTACTGCTGATCGAAGATAACAGCAGCCTCGCCGATGCGCTGACGCAAGCGTTGCGCCAGCGGCATGTCTTCGCCGATTGCCTGCCCGCTGCCGAGCTGGCTCGGCACGCGCTCGACGATCTCGACTATGAAGCCCTGATCCTCGATCTGAACCTGCCGGGGCAGCAGGGCGCGGATTTCCTCGGTGAACTGCGGCAGGGACGCCACGCCGGGTTGCCGGTGCTGGTGCTGACAGCGAAAGGCACAGTCAGTGAGCGCGTGCGCCTGCTCAATCTTGGCGCTGACGATTATCTGGTCAAGCCGTGCGACGCGGACGAACTGGCGGCCCGGCTGCACGCGATCGTTCGCCGCAGTCATGGCCGCACCACCGAAGCGCTGGTGCTTGGCGACCTGACGATCAACCGCGCGCAGCGCACAGTAGCAAAGGGCGGGCAGCCGGTGAAGCTTTCGCGCCACGAGTATCGCATCCTGACTTTTCTGCTCGAGCGACGCGGACGGGTTCAGTCGCGGCGCCAGATCGAGGATGCACTTTACGGCTGGGGCGAAGCCGCAGAAAGCAATTCGATCGAAGTGCACGTGCACAATCTGCGCCGCAAGCTGGGTGATGAAGTCATCGAGACCGTTCGCGGAGTCGGCTATCGCGTCGGCGGCCATGACTGACCTGCGTTCCTTGCGCAGCCGTATCGGCCTGGCCATCCTGGCTGTTGCGCTCGCGATATGGGTCGCCGCTGCCGGCATCACCATCTGGATCACGCAACTCGAGACCGGCGAGATACTGGACGGTCAGTTGATCCAGAGCGCGCGCCTGGTCGCGGCTCTGCCCACGGAGGAATTCGAGGAGTACGAGCATCAGTTGAGCATGCCGGGCCGACCGACAACACGATACGAACCGGACCTTGAATTTCAGGTCTGGAATCTTGCCGGGAAGTTGATCTTCGCCAGCATGGACGCACCTCCTTTGCCGCGTCCCGATGCCACCCGTCTCGGCATCCCGCACGACCATGCCGTCGCTGCCAAGGTCTGGCGCGTGGTGGCGCTGGAGAGTTCGCGCACCGGACATGTCATACAGGTGATGGCGTATCGACGTCTCGGCCTGGAGTTTGCGGGCCACGTCGGCGCGAAATTCATGCAAAGCGCGATCCTCGTGATTCCTCTCGCGCTGCTGCTGGCTACCCTGGCCGTGCGCGCGACCCTGCGCCCGATCGAGAGGCTGCGCGAAGAAGTGGCAACGCGCGAACCGGGGACCGCGACGCCGAT
>JAYVST010000098.1:0-7937 GCA_043775255.1 Burkholderiales bacterium | reverse complement strand
GCTTGCCCGCGTTGCCGGAGGCGACGACAATCTGTTTCATCGGCTCAACCCTGCTCGAAAGCAGCCCTCTGCCGGCGCACCAGTTCGGCGATGCCGCCTTCGGCCAGACCCAGCAGGGCGTTCATCTCGGCGCGCGTGAAGGCGGCGCCTTCAGCGGTGCCCTGCACCTCGACGAAATGCCCGTCGCCGGTCATGACGACGTTCATGTCGGTGTCGCAATTCGAATCCTCGGCATAGTCGAGGTCGAGCACCGGTTGCCCCTTGAAAATGCCGACCGAGATCGCGGCTACGTGGTCCTGCATCGGATCGGTGGCGATGAGTCCGTTCTTCTTCAGGCCGTCGATCGCGTCGCGCACCGCCACCCACGCGCCGGTGATGCCGGCCGTGCGGGTGCCGCCGTCGGCCTGAATCACGTCGCAATCGATCTGAATGGTGCGCTCGCCCAGAAGCGTCATGTCGACCACTGCGCGCAGGCTGCGCCCGATCAGGCGCTGGATCTCCTGGGTGCGGCCGGACTGCTTGCCGCGCGCGGCTTCGCGCTCGGAGCGGGTGTTGGTGGCGCGTGGCAGCATGCCGTATTCGGCGGTGAGCCACCCTTGTCCTTTGCCCTTGAGAAAGCCGGGCACGCGCTCCTCGACACTGGCAGTGCAGATGACCTTGGTGTCGCCGAATTCGATCAGGACCGAGCCCTCGGCGTGTTTGGTGTAACGGCGGGTAATGACGACGCGGCGCAGTTCATCGGTGCGGCGGCCGCTCGGGCGTGTTGTCATGGGGTTCCTTATGGGGAGATCGAGCGCTGCATGGGACGGGCGCAGTTGATTGGCGCAAAACAAAAAGCCCCGCCGAGGCGGGGCTTTTGCGATGCGTGAGGCGATTTACTTGTTGGCGCGAGTACCGACGACTTCGATTTCCACGCGGCGATTCTTGGCGCGGCCTTCGGCGGTCTTGTTGTCGGCCACAGGCTGCTTCTTGCCCTTGCCTTCAGTGTAGACGCGGTTCGGCTCGATGCCCTTCGACACCATGTAAGCCTTGACAGCCTCGGCACGCTTGACCGACAGCTTTTGGTTGTAGGCATCGCCACCTACCGCGTCGGTATGACCGACGGCGATGATCACTTCGAGGCTGATGTCCTTCAACTTGCCGGACAGGTCGTCGAGCTTGGCTTTGGCTTCGGGCTTCAGGACAGCCTTGTTGAAGTCAAAGAAGGCGTCGGCCGCGAAGGTGACCTTGGTGGCGACCACGACAGGCGCCGCAGGCTTCGCCGCCGGGGCCGGAGCAA
This sequence comes from Burkholderiales bacterium, assembly GCA_043775255.1. GTDB lineage: Bacteria > Pseudomonadota > Gammaproteobacteria > Burkholderiales > JAEUOS01 > JAEUOS01. Next base: position 6,658 of record JAYVST010000098.1, on the reverse strand, counting down.
CCGCAGCGGGCGGCGGCGGGGGCGGCGGCGGGGCGACGGCCGCAGGCGGCGCCGGCGGATTGCAAGCCGCACCGACGATAGGCGCATCGCATTCGCAATTGGCGGTCGCCGGCGTCCAATAACCGGTACGCCAGCACAGGTTGCCGATCTTCGGGTCACCGAAGTTCGAGTTGCGCACGATTACGCCGCGCGCGTCCTGAACATAGGCGTCTTTGCTGTTTTGCGCCAAAGCACCTGCGGAAAGCGAGATACCGACAGCGGCAAGCAACACGCCAAGATTGAACGAGATTTTCATTTTTCTCCTCTATGCGAAGTGGGATTGAATTTGGAGCTGAACGGGCTTTTCCCGATTATCGGATAAAAACCGCTGGGATGCACGTACAAATGACTGTTGCATCTCCGGTTTCCCAGTGCTTTTGACTGTTGCGAGTGGCGCCGCAAGCCATCAGATTGTGTGCCAAAGCCCCGTTCAAGCCCCTGATCGCACTCGATTTTGCCACAAACGGGCGGTGGATTCCAAATCGCCCGAACAGCTTGCCTGCAATTGTTGCTCATTTACAACACGAACACCTGCGACCCAGACATCCGAGACATCGGTTCGCTCGGCAGCGTAGACCAGGTGCGAGAGAGGATCGTAGATGGGTTGCAGGTCTAAGCGCCCCAGATTGACGGCCGCGAGGTCGGCAGCCTTGCCGGGCGAAATCGAGCCGATAACGGCGTCCAGACCCAGCGCGCGCGCGCCTCCGAGCGTGGCCATGCGCAGGGCCTGCGCCGCCGGCAATACGTCCGCACGGCCCGACGCGCCCTTGGCCAGCAGGGCCGCCAGGCGCATTTCGGCAAACATGTCAAGGCGGTTGTTGGACGCGGCGCCATCGGTGCCCAGCCCCAGGTTGATGCCGGCGTCGAGCAGTGCGGCCACTGGCGCGATGCCGCTGGCCAACTTGAGATTGGAGGCGGGGCAATGCGCCACCGAGGCGCCGTGGCGCGCCAGGAGCGCGATGTCGCCGGCGTCCAGATGAACCGCATGCACGGCGATGGTTTGCGGCCCGAGGAGTCCCAGCCGCGCCAGGCGCGCCAGCGGGCGCACGGCGTGCTTTTCGAGGCTGGTGGCGACCTCTTCGGCGGTTTCGTGCAGGTGGATGTGCACCGGCAGCCCGAGTTCGGCGGCGTAGCGCGCGATCTTCTCGAAGGTCTTGTCTGACACCGTGTAGGGCGCGTGCGGGGCGAGACAAAACGTCAGCAGCGGCTCATGGCGGCGGGCGTCGCGCAGGGCCAGGCCGCGTGCCAGGTAGTCGTCCGGATCGCTGGCGTAGGCGGTGGGAAACTCGATGGCGATCAGCCCAAGTGCGGCGCGCATACCCAGCGCCAGGAAGGCCTCGGCGGCGGCGTCGGGAAAGAAATACATGTCGTTGGCGCAGGTGACGCCGCCCTTGAGCATTTCGGCTGCTGCCAAGAGCGTGCCGGCGCGCACGAACTCGGCCGAGACATGTTTCGCCTCGGCCGGCCAGATGCGCTCGGTCAGCCAGGCCATCAGCGGCATGTCGTCGCCATAGCCGCGCAACAGGGTCATCGCCGCATGCGTATGCAGATTGATGAGCCCGGGTATCAGGGCATGGGTGTCGAGTACTACGCGATCGGCGGCGGCGTACGCCGCGCGCGCCGCCGCGATCGGCAAGAGCGCGACGATGCGGCCGGCATGCACGGCCACCGCGTGGTTTTCCAGCACTGCGCCGTCCGGTTCGACCGGAATCACCCAGCGCGCCTCGATCAGGACATCGATATTTTCCATGGTGGCCCGCATCGTCGCAGAAGGCCGCGAGGAAGGCAAATGCCGAGGTAATTCCGGCACCCGCGAACTGCCCGGTTTGGCAGGGCCCGCGTGTTAAAATCGCAGGCTTTCAATCCGCAGTCCGAATGCCGGGAGCATGCATCCCGCCGACGGGCCGCAAACGCAGGATTCCGCAAGCGCGATCGCGCTGCGGGCCGAGCAGCCAAGAACGTGACCCAGCCCTCCGATTCCTTCGCCAAAGAAACCCTCCCCGTCAGTCTTGAGGAGGAAATGCGCCGCTCCTATCTCGATTACGCCATGAGCGTGATTGTCGGGCGCGCGCTGCCGGATGTGCGCGACGGGTTGAAGCCGGTGCACCGGCGCGTCCTGTTCGCAATGCACGAGCTGTCCAACGACTGGAACCGCGCCTACAAGAAATCCGCCCGCATCGTCGGCGACGTGATCGGCAAATACCATCCGCACGGCGACACTGCGGTGTACGACACCATCGTGCGCATGGCGCAGAGTTTTTCGCTGCGCTACATGTTAGTCGACGGCCAGGGCAACTTCGGCTCGGTCGACGGCGACAACGCCGCCGCCATGCGCTACACCGAGATCCGCATGGCCAAGATCGGCCATGAGCTGCTCGCCGACCTTGATAAGGAGACCGTCGATTTCGGCCCCAACTACGACGGCAGCGAAAAAGAACCGCTGATCATGCCGTCGCGCATCCCCAATCTGCTGATCAACGGCAGTTCGGGCATCGCCGTGGGCATGGCCACCAACATCCCGCCGCACAACCTCACCGACGTGGTCGACGCCTGCCTGCTGCTGTTGAAGCGTCCCGAGACCACCATCGACGAATTGATCGAGATCGTCAAGGCGCCCGACTTCCCCACCGCCGCCATCATCTATGGCGTCTCCGGCGTGCGCGAGGGCTACCGCACCGGCCGCGGCCGCGTGGTGATGCGCGCCAAGACCCATTTCGAGGACATCGGCCGCGCCGGCAACGCCGGTGACCGTCAGGCCATCATCGTCGACGAGCTGCCCTATCAGGTCAACAAGAAGACCCTGCAGGAGAAGATGGCGGAGCTGGTCAACGAGAAGAAGATCGACGGCATTAGCCACATCCAGGACGAGTCGGACAAATCGGGCATGCGTCTGGTGATCGAATTGAAGCGCGGCGAAGTGCCCGAGGTGGTGTTGAACAACCTCTTCAAGCAGACCCAGTTGCAGGACACTTTCGGTATGAACATGGTAGCGCTGGTGGACGGCCAGCCGCGCCTGTTGAACCTGTGGCAGATGCTCGACCAGTTCCTGCAGCACCGCCGCGAGGTGGTCACCCGGCGCACCGTGTTCGAGTTGCGCCGTGCGCGCGAACGCGGCCATGTGCTCGAAGGCCTGGCGGTGGCGCTGGCCAACGTCGACGAGATGATCGAACTCATCCGCGCCGCGCCGACCCCGCCGGTGGCGAAAGACGAATTGATGAAACGCACCTGGAAATCGGGTGTGGTGCGGGACATGCTGGTGCGCGCGGCTGCCGACGCGTCGCGCCCGGAAGGGCTTTCCGAAGCCTACGGGCTGCAGGAAAACGGCTATCGCCTGTCCGACGTGCAGGCCAATGAAATCCTGCAGATGCGCCTGCAGCGCCTGACCGGCTTAGAGCAGGACAAGATCGTCGCCGAGTACCGGGAAGTGATGGACACCATCGTCGATCTGCTCGACATCCTGTCCAAGCCCGAGCGCATCACCGCCATCATCGCCGCCGAACTGGCCAAGGTGAAGGACGAGTTCGGCGACGCGCGCCGCTCCGCCATCGAGCAGAACGCCTACGACCTCGATACCGAAGACCTGATCACCCCGCAGGACATGGTGGTCACCATGTCGCACACCGGCTACATCAAGAGCCAGCCGCTCACCGAATACCGGGCGCAGAAGCGCGGCGGGCGCGGCAAGCAGGCCACCGCGACCAAGGAAGACGACTACGTCGAGCAGCTGTTCATCGCCAACACGCACGACACCATCCTGTGCTTCTCCAATCGCGGCCGGGTCTACTGGCTCAAGGTGTACGAAGTGCCGCAGGGCACCCGCACCTCGCGCGGGCGGCCGATCGTCAACATGTTCCCCTTGATCGAGGGCGAAAAGGTCACCGTGGTGCTGCCGGTCAAGGCCTTTGTCGAGGATCGCTTCGTCTTCATGGCCACCGCTCTGGGCGTGGTCAAGAAATGCGCGCTCACAGATTTTTCCAATCGGCGCGCCGCCGGCATCATCGCTGTCGACTTGGACGACGGCGACCACCTGATCGGCGCCGCGCTTACCGACGGCAAGCATGACGTGATGCTGTTTTCGGATTCCGGCAAGGCGGTGCGCTTCGACGAGAACGACGTGCGCGCCATGGGCCGCGCCGCGCGCGGCGTGCGCGGCATGATGCTCGAAGAAGGCCAGCGTGTGATCGCCCTGCTGGTGGCCGAATCCGAGCAGCAGGGCGTGCTCACCGCCACCGAGAATGGCTACGGCAAGCGCACCCCGGTCTCCGAATACACCCGCCACGGCCGCGGCACCAAGGGCATGATCGCCATCTCCACATCCGAGCGCAATGGCCGGGTGGTCGCCGCCATCCTGGTCGAGGCGAAAGACGAAATCATGCTCATCACCACCGGCGGGGTGATGATCCGCACCCGGGTTGCAGAGATCCGCGAGATGGGGCGGGCGACGCAGGGCGTGACGCTGATCAATGTCGACGACGGCACCCGGCTGTCCGGCCTGCAGCGGGTGGTCGAGAGTGACGCCGACAACGGCGAGGCCGGCAATGGCAACGGCCATGCGGGCGGCAATGCGCAAGCCGAAGGCAATGGTCAGGCCGACGGCAAAGGCCGGACCGACGCCAATGGTCAGGCCGACGGCAATGGCCAGGCCGACGGCGATGCGGCGGAAGGCGATGCACCGGCTTAAGGCCGACAAGACTGGAATCGGATATGCGCGTTTTCAACTTCTCAGCCGGCCCGGCCGCGCTGCCCGAAGCGGTCCTCTGCCAGGCCGCGGCCGAGATGCTCGATTGGCAGGGCTGCGGCATGGGCGTGATGGAGATGAGCCATCGTGGCCCCGAATTCATCGCCATCCATGCCGAGGCGGTGGCGCTTTTGCGCGAATTGCTGACCGTGCCGGCAAACTACAAGATTCTCTTCATGCAGGGCGGCGGCCTGGGCGAAAACGCGATCGTGCCGCTCAACCTGCTGGGGCGCAACGCGCGCGCCGATTTCGTCGTCACCGGTTCCTGGTCCAAGAAATCGTACCAGGAAGCAAGGCGCTACGGCGCCATCAACCTGGCGGCCGACTCAGCTGTCGATGGCAAGTACCGCGCGATTCCCCCGCTGTCTTCATGGAAACTCGACCGCGACGCGGCCTACGTGCATATCTGCACCAACGAGACCATCGACGGGGTGGAATTTTTCTTCACGCCCGACACCGGCGGCGTTCCGCTGGTGGCTGATGCTTCCTCGCACATCCTTTCGCGACCGATGGACGTGTCGAAATACGGTCTGGTCTTCGGCGGCGCGCAAAAGAATATCGGCCCGGCCGGCCTGACCATCGTGATCGTGCGCGAAGACCTGCTCGACTTTCCCCATGCGTTGTGCCCGAGCGCATTCGAGTACCGTACCGTGGCCGAGCACGATTCCATGTACAACACGCCGCCGACTTACGCCATCTACATCGCCGGGCTGGTGTTCAACTGGCTCAAGGCGCAAGGCGGGTTGGCCGGCATCGAGGCCAAGAACCTGGCCAAGGCGACGCTGCTCTATGACGCGATCGATGCCAGCGGAATCTATTCCAACCTTGTCGATCCGGCCTGCCGTTCGCGCATGAACGTGCCGTTCACGCTGCACGACAAAAGCCTCGACGCGGCCTTTCTCAAGGGCGCGGAGGAGCGCGGCATGGTGCAACTGAAGGGGCATCGCTCGGTCGGCGGCATGCGCGCCTCGATCTACAACGCCATGCCGATCGAGGGCGTGCAGGCGCTGGTGGCCTGGATGCGCGAATTCGAAAAGGCACGCGGATGAGCGAACTGCCCAAACTCCGCGCGGAGATCGACCGCCTCGACGACGAACTGCTCAAGCTGCTCAACGCGCGCGCCGGGGTCTCGCAACGGATCGGCGACACCAAGCGCGCAGAGGACCCGGCGGCGCCGATCTTCCGCGCCGAGCGCGAGGCGGCGGTTCTGCGCCGGCTGGCGGCCGCCAACCCCGGCCCCTTGCCCAAAGAGGCGCTGAGCCGGATTTTCCATGAGGTGATGTCGGCCAGTTCCGCCCTGCAGCGCGCGATCCGCGTGGCCTACCTGGGGCCGGCCGGCACGTTTTCCGAGCAGGCGGTGGTGCGGCAGTTCGGCCGCTCGGCCGTCGGCGTGTCCTGTGCCAATTTCGACGAGGCGTTTCGCCGTACCGAATCCGGCGAGACCGATTTTTCTGTGGTTCCGGTGGAGAACTCCACCGAAGGCACGATCTCGCGCGTGCTCGATCTGCTGCTGGGCAGTCCGCTCAAGGTGTGCGCCGAGGTAGTGCTGCGGGTGCAACAGAACCTGATGAGGAAGCGCGCCGGCGCCGACGGCATCACCAAGGTGTACTCGCACGGGCAATCGCTGGCTCAAACGCAATACTGGCTCAACCGCAACCTGCCCGGGGTCGACCGCGTGACCGTGGAATCCAACGCCGAGGCGGCACGCCTGGCGAGTCTGGACGACAACACTGCCGCCATTGCCGGCGTGAACGCCGCAGAGAATTTCGGCCTCACCATACTTTCGCCCAACATCGAGGACGACCCCACCAACCGCACCCGCTTCATGGTGATCGGCCACAACGACGCGGAGCCGTCGGGGCGCGATCGCACCTGGCTTGC
>JAYVST010000097.1:0-7122 GCA_043775255.1 Burkholderiales bacterium | reverse complement strand
TTCCACCAGTTCCGCGGCAACGCCCATCTGTTGCTGTGGGACCGCGGCCGCTTCGAGCGGGTGGACCTGAAAGAAGGCGACATCTTCCTGTTGCCCGCGCATGTGCGCCACTCGCCGCAGCGCCCCGAGCCAGGCAGCCTGTGCACGGTGATCGAACGCAGCCGGCCGGCCGGCGTGATCGACGCGTTTGAATGGTATTGCGGCAAGTGCGCGACGCTGGTGCAGCGCGCCGAAGTGCAGTTGCAAAGCATCGTCGAAGACCTGCCGAAAGCGTATGCCGGGTTCTATGAGCAGAGCGACACGGCGCGCACCTGTAGCGCATGCGGCACCGTGCATCCGGGCCGCGACTGGCAGGCCTGGCACGCGATGCGCGAGGCCAGTTAGTCAGCCACGCGCTTGCGGCGGCGCGCCGGGATTGCCGCACCCGTCAGGCGTCGCCAGCCGCCAGGCCCTCGAAGACCGCCGCCATCGGCACCGCGCATTAACGACTCGACGCGGCGCGTTTCCTGCGCGTTTTCCCATTCGAGAAACGCGCTCATGGAAAGCTTTTCGAGGCCGACTCCCATGATGATTGAACCTCTGGTGTGAAAACACCAAAACTCTACAACATCGCGTCGCGCGGGTAAGTGCACAGCGGGGAAGTTTCAGGTTGAACGGATAAACTAACCGACGCCACAACAACCCACCGGATATTCGCACCATGAAACTCGAAGGCATCAAGGTTCTCGATCTCTCCAACTTCCTGCCTGGCCCGCACCTCACGATGATGATGGCCGACCATGGCGCCGAGGTGATCCGCATCGAGCCGCCCGGCGGCGAGCCGAACCGCGATATCGGCAAGAAATACAAGGACGGCACCAGCGTCTATTTCAGCGGCACCCATCGCGGCAAGAAGAGCGTGATGCTCGACTTCAAGAAGCCCGGCGCGGTGGATGCCTTCCTGCACCTGGCCAAACAGGCCGACGTGGTGCTCGAATCGTTCCGCCCGGGCGTGGTGGACCGCCTCGGCATCGGCTATCAGGCGGTGCGCGCGGTCAACCCGCGCATCGTCTACTGCTCGATCGCCGCCTACGGCCAGAGCGGCCCGCTGGTCAAGCGCGTGGCCCACGACATGAGCGTGCAGGCCGAGTGCGGCTTGCTCGACCTGGCGCGCGGCGGCGACGGCGCGCCGGTGATTCCGTCGGTGCCCGCGGCCGACCTGGCGGCTTCCCTGATGGCGTTGTCGGGCATCCTGATGGCGCTGCTCCGCCGCACCACCACCGGCGTCGGCGACTTCGTCGACATCGGCATGCACGACAGCCTCACCGCCTGGATGGCCAATATCGTCAGCCCCGTGTTCGTCGAAGACCGCGAACTGGTGCCGAAGGAAGAACGCACCTTCGGCGGCTATGCGTTCTACAACGTCTACCGCTGCGCCGACGGCAGATACTTGACCATGGGCGGCAGCGAGATCAAGTTCGCCTCCAATCTGCTCACCGCGCTGGGCCGGCCCGACCTGATCGACATCTGCAAACAACCGCCCGGACCGGTGCACAAGCCGGTGCAAGAGTTCCTCGGCGCCACCTTCGCAAGCAAGCCGCTGGCCCATTGGGAAGCCTTTCTGGAAAACGTCGATTGCTGCTGGGCGCCGGTCAAGCGCGTGCGCGAGGGGCTCATGAGCGCGCAGGTGAAGGCGCGCGAGCTGAAGATCGACTATCCCGACGGCACCTCCCACCTGGGCATTCCGATCAAGTTCGCGGCCGAACCGGGCAAGGTCAACAAAGCGGCGCCAGGGCTGGGCGAACATACCGCCGCGGTGCTGGCCGAGGTGGGCTACGGCGCGGCCGAGATCGAAAAGCTGCGCGCGGCGGGCGCCATTCGCTGATCCTGTCGGCGTGCTGTTTCGCGCCGGCCTGTGGGCTGCACGACGGTGCCGAACCGAGATGCCCCGCGATTGGCGCGGTCAGCGCCTGAGCGACGACCGTCGCGTCAGCGCGTTGCCAACGGCCCGCGCCGTTGCCACAAGGGCCGGATCAGGAATCCTGCAATCACGCAGAGCGCCAGCGAACTCCAGGCCAGCGGCTTCAAGCTGCCGTCGTAGATGATGCCGGACACCATCGCGAAGATGGCGCCGCTCAACAACTGGATCGTGCCGGTCATGGCCGCCGCAGTACCGGCGCGCTGCGGATGGACCGCATTGGCGCCGGCCATGCCGGTGGCGAACGCGAGCCCGGTGCCGAAGGACTGAACCGCGACGGCCACGAGCATCCAATGCCACTGTGCCTGCCCGGCCACGGCGACCAGCATCAGCGTGCCGGCGCCGCCGAACACCAGGCCGCAGGCCAGCATGCGATCGACCCCGGCGCGCAGCACGTGGCGCACGGCTAAAGTGTTGCCGGCGGCGAATCCGCCATAACCTGCCAGCATGGCCAGCGCGATGCCGAGCGGCGTCATGCCGTAGGCGCGGCTCAAGAAGGTCGGGCCAACGACGAAGAATCCGATGAAGCTGCAGTTGAGCAGCGAAAACGAAAACGCATAGGCGCAATAGCGCCATGAGTTGAACAGCGCCGCATAGCCCCGCAACAGAGCCCACGGCGCGGCGCGCACCCGCCGCGCCGGAGCCAGGGTTTCGCCATGCAGGCGCCAGGCCAGAACGAACAGCACCGCGCCCAGCACGGCGCAGGCGACAAAGCCGGCGCGCCAGCCCGACAGCATCTGCAGCAGACCGCCGACCACCGGCGCGATCGCCGGCACCACGGCGAATGCGATCATTACCTGCGCCATGGCGCGCGCCGCGTCGGCGCCGGAAAAAAGGTCGCGCACCACCGCGCGCGGCACCACCAGCACGGCGCTTGCACCCAGGCCCTGGACGAAACGGTACGCGAGCAGTTGCCCATAGCTGTCGGCCACTGCGGCGCCGATGCTCGCGGCAACATAAAGCAGGAGCCCCGCCAACAGTACGCGCCGACGGCCGCAGGCGTCCGATACCGGTCCGGCAACGAGCTGGCCCAGCGCCATGCTGAGCGCGTAGACCGACACCATCCATTGCATGCCGGCCTGGCCTTCTGCGAATTCGGTCTGGATCGCCGGCAGCAAGGCCGGGATGACATTGAAGCCAAACGGCGCGCAGGCGCCGGCGACAATCAGCCAGGGAATCGATACCGGGGCCCGCTTTGCGTTGCTCGATGCTGCCAATCGACATCCGCCAGTGAATCGATCGCCAAGCGCGATTCGCAAGGTCGGATGCGGCGGATTCGCGCCCCGGCGCGGATGATCGATGCGCGCCGGGAAACCCCTATTTTATCGATCGTTGCCAAAAACATCACAGCCGCGCCAGAGGCATGTTTTTGTCGCGAATCCGGCAGTGCTCGCAAGGTCGGGACCGAAGCCCGCTTCATGCACTCCCGAGCGTTGCCGGCGCTCGACCGGCGTGGCGGGCGCGCGTGCCGCGCTGCAGGACCCGGTCCGCGCCGGTCAATTCACCCGGTTGCAGCGCGGCCCGCCCGGCCACGCGTTCATACAGCGGTGCGAAATCGGTGCGTGCAAGCAGAAGCAGGTCGTCCAGACTGTCGAGCACGAAATAGGTTTCCTGGAAGTCATCGATGCGATACGCGGTGCGCATCACGCGTTGGAGATCGAAACGGACCCGGTTGGGCGACGCGTCATCGAGGGCGAAGACCGACTCCGCATGCGACGAAGCGATGCCTGCGCCATAGATGCGCGGCGCACCGCCTTCCTGCACCAGACCGAACTCGACGGTGTACCAGTAGACCCGCGCCAGCAGTTCCAGCGTGCCGAGCGACTGCGCGCGCAACCCGCCCGCGCCGTAGGCGGCGATGAAGTCGGCCATGACCGGGTTCATCAGCATCGGCACATGGCCGAAGATGTCGTGGAAGACGTCCGGTTCTTCGAGGTAGTCGAGCTGATCCGCCTTGCGGATGAAGCTGCCGGCGGGGAAGCGGCGATTGGCGAGATGCCCGAAAAACACCTCATCGGGCACAAGCCCCGGCACCGCCACGACTTGCCAGCCGGTCCGGCGCATCAGCACCTCGGACAGGAGCCTGAAATCCGGAATCGCTTCCGCGCCGATCGGCAGCGCGCGCATGCCGGCGACGAAGGCGTCGCAGGCGCGGCCGGGCAGGAGCCGCGTCTGGCGTTCGAACAGGGTCTTCCACACCGCATGCTCGGCGCCGGTGTAGGCCTCCCAACCCTGCTCGATGGTCCAGTCGGCGCTCCGCGCAGGGGTCACTGGCGCATCTTCCGGCACAGGCGCATCCTTGACAGACGCCGCCGCAGTGCGTGAGTCAAGCGAGCGCTTGCGCAGCGGCATCGGCGAAGCGCGCGAGGTCGATGTCGCGCCCGGTCACGCCCTGTGCGTCGTGAGTGGTCAGGGTGAGGTCAACCCGGTTGTAGACATTGAACCATTCGGGATGGTGGTCGCAGCGCTCGGCATAGAGCGCCACGCGTGTCATGAAGGCGAAGGCCTGGTTGAAATCGGCGAACCTGAATTCGCGCCGCAGGGCGGCGCGCTCGGTGTCGTAGCGCCAGAGGGGCAATGTTTTCAGCTGCTCCTGCACCTGGGACGTATCGAGAGGTTTCATGGTGCTGCGGCGCTGACGCTCATGCGTCCGGACCGGAGAACCTGCACCTGGGACGAATCGAGGGGTTGCATGGTGCTGGCCTTGTCAAGGTTGCTTCGGCGCGAGCACGCCGCGGCGCATCTGGTCGAGCTCGATGGATTCGAACAGGGCCTTGAAGTTGCCTTCGCCGAAGCCCTGATCGCCTTTGCGCTGGATGAACTCGAAGAAAATCGGCCCGAGCTGATTTTCGCTGAATATCTGCAACAGCAGCGCGCCGGCCTTGCCGTCGAGGAGGATTTTGCGCCTCTTCAGTTCCGCCAGCGGCTCGCCGTGGCCAGGAATGCGCTGGTCGACCAGTTCATAGTAGGTGTCAACGGTGTCGAGGAGCTTGACCCCGCGCAAGCGGTGCGCATCGACGGTGGCGTAGATGTCCGGGCAACCCAGCGCCACGTGCTGAATGCCTTCGCCGTGATAAGCCGTCAGGTATTCCTGTATCTGGCCCTGCTTTTCGTTGCCTTCTTCGTTGATCGGGATACGGATCTTGCCGCACGGGCTGGTCATGGCCTTCGACTTGACGCCGGTGACCTGGCCTTCGATGTCGAAGTAGCGCACTTCGCGGAAATTGAACAGCCGCTCGTAGAAGCCCGCCCATTCGTCCATCCGGCCGCGATGCACGTTGTGCGTGAGGTGGTCGATATAGGTCAGGCCGTGGCCTTGCGGGTCGAGCTGCGCGCCGGGCAGGGGTTCGAAGTCGACGTCGTAGAAACCGATATTGCCGATCGCGCCGTCCGTGGCGCCGTTCTTGCCGCGCCAGCGGTCGATCAGGTAGATCACCGAATCGCCGATGCCCTTGATGCCGGGAATGTTCAGCTCGCCCGGCCCGCTCTTGCCGTCGAAGCCCCAGGCGCCCAGCTCAAGGGCGCGTTTGTAGGCCGGAGCGGCGTCCCGCACGCGGAAGGCGATGGCGCAGATCGACGGGCCATGCACGCGCGCGAAGCGCTGCGCGAACGAGTCCGGCTCGGCATTGATGATGAAGTTGATGCCGCCCTGACGGTACAGGGTGACGTTTTTGTGCCGATGGCGCGCGATCGCGGCGAAGCCCATGCGATCGAACACTGCGCCCATCGCCGCCGGATCTGGCGCCGCATATTCGATGAACTCGAAGCCGTCGGTGCCCATCGGGTTGTCCCATGAGTCTGTGCTCGGCATGGCGGTCTCGGTAGCGGTCATGGGGGTCTGGCGGCGCAGGTTTCAGATGAGACGAAAATTCTAGCGCGACTGGCGCGCCAGGCGACTGCCATTTTCGTTACCAATAACATGACCGCCTCGTTTGAAGCGTGTCTCTGTCACTTCGCTTCACGCGGTGCTCGGTAGCGCATCGTCTGTTTTGCGTGGCCATCATGCCTTTGACGCCGATCGATCATCCGGCGCCGCCTTGGTCGCCATCCAGACATCCTGGGGAATGTCGTCTTCAGGGGTGGTGGGAATGCGGCTGACGTCTGCGAATCCGGCAAGCAGGCGGGTCCTCACGAAGGCTTGCGGACTAATCGCGAAAAACCACTTTTTGCCTTCTTCATAGTTGCCTTGCACCACCACACCGCCTGCGGCAAAGCGGCGCCGCTCGGATCGACTCGCCAGCAGATACTCGTAAGACCGGCCCTGTGTGGAGCAGATCAGAAATCCACCAACCCGCAATACACGCTTAAGCTCGCGCGCCCAGTCGATCTGCGCCGATTCCGACAGATGCGTAAACACCGAGTACGCATAAACCACATCGAAGCTCGCATCGTTGAAGGGAAGCCGGGGGGATTGCGCGTTCCGGACAAATCGGATTTCGGGCAAATTCGCCGTGCACCAGGCGATGCTTTGCGCATTGCTGTCGACGCCTGTCAGCGACTGCACGCGACCGGTCAACGCAGTTGGCATGTGACGCACGATGCGCCCAGGGCCGCACCCCCACTCCAGCAAGTCGAGCCGTTCGCCGTCCGGACGTGCCGCGCGGATCACACGCGCGAAGAATCCGGCGTGCGCCTGACCGGTCTCGCGGTATATGGTCCAGTCGATGTGGTTGTAGGCGTCAAAAGCGAGTTCGGGTGGTGGCGTCACGAATCCGGGGTGTCTGCGAACGAAGCGCGAGTTTCGCCTGCGGGCAAGCAGTCGCCAGAGCCAGAATTTTCCCGTATCCGCCAATCCGAGAAGACCGACGGCGCGAACCGCATGAATCACCTGGAACTTCAGCAAACGCAAGCTCCCCGAGAACCTAAATAGTGCCTGACAGAAAACCCCTGTTTTAAAAAAATCGGCTGCCTATTTTTTGCGCACGCCGGGCTCTATTTGTTGCGGTCATTCATCTGCGGCATAAGAATTTTCGCTTTGCGGGCTGGTGACGCGAATTTCGTCGGTGTGCGGACGAGTGTCTCCCTGATTGCCACAATCAAACGAGAAAAGTCGAACGGTACTTGGTTTTTTCATGCCGCCAGCTTGAAGGTGCACTCACGGTCGGAATGTTTCACCTTTCTTTTCTCACGCTGTTGTTGCTGTTGCGTCAGGATCGCGCCGATGC
>JAYVST010000096.1:0-9080 GCA_043775255.1 Burkholderiales bacterium | reverse complement strand
GGCTGCTTCGCAGGACCAGCTTGCCGCCTATCTGTCGGGCATTCGTGTCAAGCGCCTCAACTCGCTGGTCTGGGCAATGGCAGGGGCCTTAGGCGCGTTGGCCGGCATGCTGCTGGCGCCGATCACCTTAGTCGATATCAGCCTCTGGTTCGTGCTGTTGAAGAGCCTGGCCGCGCTGGTGCTGGGCGGCTTCGGCAGCGCGCCGGGGGCGATTGTCGGCGGTCTTCTGATTGGCCTGATCGAGTCCTTCGCCGGTGTCTATGCGCCGGGCGCGATCAAGGACGTGATCGCCTACATCGTGCTCATCGCGGTGCTGGTGGTGCGGCCGCGCGGATTGCTGGGCGAGGCGCACGGGCGCCGCGTCTGATGGCGCGCGCCTGATCGAATCGGCATGCGTTTCGCCTACGACACGTCCTACCGCGAAAGCCGGCGCCTGTGGCGCTTCGCGGCCGACCGCTGGGCCTACGCGCTCTTGGGCGTGGCGCTCGTGGCGGCGCCCTTCGTCCTGCCGGTGTTCTATGTGGGCGAGCTGACCTACCTGTGCATTTTCGCGCTCGCCTGCCTGGGCCTGATGGTCCTGACCGGCTATACCGGCCAGGTCTCGCTCGGTCACGCGGCCTTCATTGCCATCGGCGCCTACTGCGAGGCGCTGCTGCTCCACGCAGGTTGGCCGCTGCCGCTCGCGCTGGCGGCCGCGGCACTTGTGGCGGGCGCTGCCGGGGTGGTCATCGGCATGCCGGCCATCCGTGTCTCCGGCCTGTATCTGGCCATGGTCACGCTGGCCTTCGCGATTCTGGTCGAGCACACCGCCGGGCACTGGTCCGCACTTACCGGTGGTTTCACAGGTTTGGCCGTGCCCGACCCGAAGTGGCTCGGCCTGCCTTTGTCCACGCCGACCGGCTTCTACTTCCTGTGCCTGGCCATCCTGGCGCTGGTCGTGCTGGCGCTCGTCAATCTGATGCGTTCCCAACTCGGCCGCGCCTTCGTCGGCGTGCGCGACAGCGAGGCGGCCGCCTGGGGGCTGGGAATCCACGTCTCCGCGGTCAAGGTGCAGGCCTTCGCGCTCTCGGCGGCCATCACCGGGCTTTCCGGCGCGCTCCTGGCGCATCAGACCAAATACCTCACGCCCGACGGCTTCGGGCTGATGCTGTCGATGCAACTGGTGCTGGCAGTGGTGATCGGCGGGCTGGGCAGCCTGCGCGGCGCGATCCTTGGCGCGCTCCTGATCGGGCTGTTGCCCGCGTTCATCTCTCATCTCAAGCCTTTCCTGCCGGACCGCATTGCCAAGCAGTTCGGCCTGGAGACTTTCGTCTTCGGCGCCGTGCTGACGGCCTTTGTCCTGTTCGAGCCCTTAGGCATTGCCGGTCGCTGGCAAAAGATGCGCACGTTCTTCGAAACCTTTCCGCTCTACCGGCGCGATACCTTCCGGCGCGGCAAGGCCTACATGCGCTCGGAGCGGCACCGATGAGTTTTTTCGAGGTGCACGATCTGGCGCTGGCCTTCGGCGGGGTGCGCGCGCTCGATGGTGTGGGCTTCGCCGTCGAGCGCGGGCAGGTGTTCGCCATCATCGGCCCGAACGGCGCCGGCAAGACCACGGTGCTCAACGTGGTCACACGGGTGTTCGCGCCGGCTGCGGGGCGGGTGCTGCTGGAAGGTGTCGACCTGATCGCGCTGCCGCGCCATGCCATTGCCACTGCGGGCGTGGCGCGGACGTTCCAGAACATCGAGTTGTTCGAAGGCGCGACCGTGCTCGAAAACCTGCTGCTCGGACGGCATCGCTTCGACCATGGCGGCGCGCTCGGCCAGATGCTGCAGACCCGCCGTGCGCGGCGCGGCGAAGATGCCTCGCGCGAGCAGGTCGAGGCCGTGATCGACCTGCTCGACTTGGCGCCGCATCGCAATCAGCGCGTCGCCGGCCTGCCCTACGGCGTGCGCACAATGGTGGAACTGGGCCGGGCGCTGGCCACCGGCCCCAAGCTCCTGCTGCTCGATGAGCCCGCTTCGGGGCTCAACCCCGAAGAAACCCGCGACCTGGCCGGCTGGATCGATGACATTCGTCACGCGCTCGGCATCACCGTGGTGATGATCGAGCACGACATGTCGCTGGTGACCGAAGTGGCGGACCGGGTCCTGGCGATGAATCTGGGGCGGGGACTGGCCTCGGGCACGCCGGCCGAGGTTCAGGCGCACCCCGCAGTGATCGCGGCCTACCTCGGGGGATGAGGATGGCCAACCCGTTGCTCTCGGTCCGCAACATCGAAACCTGGCATGGCCCGGTGTGCGCGATCCGCGGCGTGTCGCTGGAGGTGGCTGCCGGTCGCATCGTCGCCGTGCTGGGCGCCAATGGCGCGGGCAAGAGTACCTTGCTCAACACCATCGCCGGGGTGATCGATCCGTTCAAGGGGAGTGTGGCGTACCGCGGCGAGGTCATCCACGGGCGCGACGCGGACGAGGTTGCGCGCATGGGCCTCACCCTGGTGCCGGAGGGGCGGCGCGTTTTCCCTTTCCTTTCGGTGGCCGACAATCTGGCCATGGGCGCGTTCGCGCGGCGCGGGCGCGCCGGCATCGAGGAGGATCTTGCGCGCATCCACGGCTGGTTTCCGCGCCTGAAGGAGCGCCGCGCACAGCTTGCCGGGCTGCTCTCGGGCGGCGAACAGCAGATGCTGGCGATCGGCCGTGCGCTGATGGCCCGGCCCGACCTGTTGTTGCTCGACGAGCCCTCGCTGGGCTTGTCGCCGCTGCTCACGCGCGAGATCTTCGACATCGTCACCCGAATCAACGGCGAAACCGGCATGACCATCCTGCTGGTGGAGCAAAACGCGCGTGTGGCGCTGGAGCACGCGCACGACGGCTACATCATGGAGCTGGGACGCATCGTCGCCGCCGACACCTGCGCGGCGCTGATGGAAAAGGACGACGTGCGCGAGTTCTATCTCGGCATCGGCGCGCCGCCGTCGGCCGACGGCCGCAAGCGGCGCTGGAAAAAGACCAAGACCTGGCGCTGATGGACGCCTCGCCTGAAGACGACCTGACCCTGGGCTGCGACACGGCAGCGCTGCTGTTTCGCGCGCGCGCGATCGCCTGGGGCGATACGCCGGCCCTGCGCTGGAAGGCGCGCGGCATCTGGCATAGCGCCAGCTGGCGCGAATATTACGAATCCGCACGCGCGATCGGCCTTGCCCTGGCCGACACCGGTGTCGCGCGCGGCGAGGTTGTCACGGTGCTCTCCGAGAACCGGCCCGAATGGCTGTACGCCGACCTGGGCGCCCAGTGCATGGGCATGATCGGCAACGGCATCTATCCGACCTCGTCGGCCGAGCAGGTGCGCTACCTGCTCGAAAATTCACAAACCCGCGTCGTCATGGTCGAAGACGACGAGCAGCTCGACAAGGTGCTGCAGGCGCGCGCGCGCTGCCCGCACCTGCGCACCATCGTCGTGATGGACACCGACGGCCTGCGCGGTGTGTCCGACCCGATTGTGACCGACTTCGCCACCCTGCTCGCGCGCGGTCGCCGGCTCGCACAGGTGGACGGCGCGAAGTTCGAAACGGCGATCGACGCCGGCCGGGGTGACGACATCGCCTTCCTGGTCTATACCTCGGGCACCACCGGGCCGCCCAAGGGCGCGATGATCGCGCAGAAAAACCTCATCTTCCAGCTCGGCACGGTGCGCCAGTACCTGACGGTGCAACGAGGCGACAAGACCCTGTCTTTTCTGCCCCTGTGCCATATTGCCGAGCGCATGGCCACCACCTTCAACCAGCTCGCGCTCGGCACCATCGTCCATTTTCCGGAAAACACCGGAACCGTGGCCAACGACATGCGTGAAGTGCGCCCACACATGGTGTTCGCCCCGCCGCGCTTCTGGGAGAAGATGGTTTCGCAGGTGGAGTTGTTCATGCGCGATGCGGTGGCGCCGGCGCGCATGGTGTACGGCCGTGCCCTGGCGGCCGGCATGCGGGCGGCAGAGGCGCGCCTGGCGGGCCGGCCGGCGGCCCAGTGGGACACGGCGAGGCTGCGCTGGCTGCGCCGGCTGGCGTTTTCCAATCTGCGCGACTATCTCGGCCTGTCGGAAGTGAAAAACGCCATCACCGGGGCGGCGCCGGTGCCGCCGGACCTCCTCAAGTGGTACCTGGCCATCGGCATCGACCTGATCGAAGGCTTCGGCATGACCGAGACCACCGGGTTTGTATGCGCCACGCCACCCTCCCGACTGAAGGTTGGCTATGCCGGCAAGAGCGCGCCCGGGGTCGAAGTGCGCTTGGGCGCAAATGATGAAATCCTGGTGCGCGGCGGCAACGTGTTTGCCGGCTACTGGGGTTTGCCGGATGAGACCGCGCGGGCCATCGACAACGAAGGTTGGCTGCATACCGGCGATTGCGGCGAAATCGACGCCGATGGCTATCTCGCCATCCGCGAGCGCATCAAGGACATCATCATCACCTCGGGCGGCAAGAACATCACGCCTTCCGGCATCGAGAACCAGCTCAAGTTCAGCCCCTTCATCGCCGACGCGGTGGTCATCGGCGAGGCGCGCAACTACCTTACCTGCCTGGTGATGATCGACCATGAAAGCGTGGCGCGCTACGCGCAGGAGGCGCAGGTGCCGTTCACCGATTTCGCCAGCCTGACCCAAGCCGATGAGGTCGTGCGCCTGATCGACGCGGAGATCGAGACGGTCAATGCGCGTCTGGCGCGGGTCGAGCGGATCAAGGCTTTTCGCATCCTCGCGCAACTGCTGAGCGCAGAGGACGAGGAACTCACGCCGACCATGAAGCTCAAGCGCCGCGTGGTGGCGGCAAAGTACGGCGCCTTGATCGAGACCATGTATCGTTGAGGGTGGGTAATGGCAGGTAAGATGAAGTAATACGGCAATCAAAACGGAGACAAGGCATGAAAACAAGGCGTTTGTTGGCCGCCGCCCTAGTGGCGGTCGCGGCTGCGCTACCGGCAATTGCGCAAAGAGTGACCGACACCGAGATCGTGCTTGGCAGCCATCTCGACCTGTCCGGCCCCACTGCCGCCGGCATGCCGATGCTGCGCAACGCCATGCAGATGCGCATCGACGAGGCCAACGAGGCCGGCGGCGTGCACGGGCGCAAGCTCAAGCTGGTGGTCGAGGACAACGCGTTGCAGCCGCAGCAGGCGGTGCGCGCAGTGCAGAAGTTCATCAACCAGGACCGCGTCTTCGCGATCATCAACTCGTTCGGCTCGGGACCGAACGCGGCTACCGTCAAGACCGCCACCGACGCCGGCGTGGTCTATTACGCGCCCTGGGGCGCTTCAGCGGTGATCCGCCAGATTTCCGGTAATTCGCCGCTGCTGGTGACGACGGTACAGAACTACGACACCACCACCGCTACGGGCCTGTCATGGGGGCTGAAGAACTGGGGCTCGAAGAAAGTCGGCTTCATTTTCCAGGAAGGGCCGTTCGGCGATCTGGTGCGGCGCGGCGTCAAGACCGCGCTTGACGCCTACGGCCTGCAACTGGCCGCCGAAGCCGGCTACAAGCCTGGGGACATCGAGTTTTCCTCGCAGGTGGCGCGCATGAAGGCCGCCGGCGTCGACTTGATCGTGGCGGCCACGGTGGTGCGCGAGACCGTCGGGGTGATGAGCGAGGTGAAAAAACTCAACTGGAACGAAGTCAAGGTGCTGACCGTGCTGCCGGGCCGCAGCACCATCGTCGCCGTGCTGGGCAAGGGCGCCGTCGAAGGTCTCTATGGCATCGGCGGCTGGAAGCTCAACTACCCGGACAGCGCGCCGCCGGAGGCGAAAAAGGTGATGGAGTCCTACAAGAAGAAATTCAACGTCGATCCCGACGAGAACGCGTTGAACGCCTATTCCTACACCGACTGGTTCATCAAGGGCCTGCAAGCCGCCGGGCGCAACCTCACGGCCGAGGGCTTCGTCAAGGCGCAGGCCGGGGTCGCGCAGGACGATTTCACCACCTACGGCAAGATGAGCTTCACCGGCAACCATGCCGGTCCCGAAATGGTCGAAATCGACCAGGTCAAGGGCGGGCGCTGGGTTTCGGTGACCCAGCCGATGACTGGCGTGATCAAGTAGAAGCATAGTCATGCACCTGCGCGCGGTTCGCCGCGCGCGGCCACTGCCTGATGTGCCGATCCGCAGGCCGGTTGGAAAATGACAATCCGGTGACGCCCAGCGCCCTGTGGCGCACGGGCAGAAGGTGCGATTGACACGGGCATGGTTTGCCGACATCATGCCTGCTACCCAGCGATGGGTGGCGATCGAAAGGGAAACATGATGTCGGGACTGGAATTGGGGAGGGCGTGCCGCTTTGTTGCGCACTGTGGTACGGCCCTGGTTGCGTCGTTGCTGGTCGGCGCACCGCTGCCGGTGGCGGCGTCGGTCGTAAGCGAGTGGAACATGGTGGCGTTAGCCGAGGTGCGAGTGGCCCGGCTCGGCCCACCCATCGTGGCGCGTGCCCTGGCCATCGCCCATACCTGCATGTACGACGCCTGGGCGGCCTACAGTCGGCGCGCGGCCGGCACCATGTTTGGAACCGGGCTGCGCCGGCCGGAATCCGAGCGCACCGATGCCAACAAAGCCGAAGCGGTGGGTTTCGCCGCCTATCGCTGCCTGTTGAACCTGTTTCCCGCCGGCGAGGCGCGCCTGCGAGCCGCCATGACAGGCTTTGGCTACGATGCGGCCAACGAATCGATGGATCTCTCCACCCCGGCCGGTATCGGCAATGTTGTGGCGCGGGCCGTCATCGCGGACCGGCGCAACGACGGCGCCAACCAGTACGGCGATCTCGCGCCTGGCGCCTATTCGGACTACACCGGCTACGTGCCGCGCAATCGGCCGCTGCCGTTTTGCACCCCGCTCATCGTCAACTGCCCGGCGCAAATCGTGGACGATCCGATCCACTGGCAGCCGCTCATTTCCGACACCGGCTCGACCCAGCGTTACATCGCGCCGCATTGGGGGCGGGTACGGCCGTTCGCGCTCAAGTCGGCGACGCAATTCGACGACATGCCCTGGCTGGCGCCGCCTCCTGACATCCAGAACGGCGGGCCGTTCAACTATGAACGCAACGTCGAGGAACTCCTGCGCTTCTCGCGCGACCTCGATCCCAAGCGCAAACTGATTGTCGAGTACTGGGCCGACGGTCCCGATTCGGAATTGCCGCCGGGCCATTGGGCCCTGTTTGCGCAATACGTCTCGCAACGCGACCGCCATTCGATCGGGCGCGATGCGCGCATGTTCTTCGCCCTGCACAACGCGTCCTTCGACGCCGGGATCGTCGCCTGGCACTTGAAGCGCAAGTACGACGGCGTGCGTCCAATCACTGCGGTTCGCTATTTGAAGCGGGGGCAGCGGGTGCTTGCGTGGGGCGGGCCGGGTCGCCCGACCGAGGAGATCGCGGGCGAGAAATGGACGCCCTACAATCCCGGCAGCAACCTGACACCCGCGTTTCCGGGCTACATCTCGGGCCACTCGACCTTTTCGCGAGCCAGTGCCACGGTGCTGCGCTTGTTCACCGGGAGCGATTATTTCGGCTTTTCCACCCTGATTCAGCCCAACTTCGGCCGCGTCGAGCCGCGCATACCGGCCGTGCCGACCATCATCGGATTTCGCAGCTTCAGCGAAGCCGCGCGCGAGGCCGGGGAGTCGCGCCTCTTCGGGGGCATTCACTTTGCCGACGACAATCTGGTGGGCCAGCGCACCGGACGGGTGATCGGGCGCCAGGCGCTGGCCAAGGCGCAACGGTATTTCAACGGGTATTGGGACCCGCCGCGCGCGGCTGCCGTTGAAGCGGACGGCGCGCCGGACGACGACGAAGACTGAACGGCGGGCCCGGTTGCGCCGCGCGCCTGACGCGCTTTTGCCCCTTTGATCAAGGGATAAGCGTCGGCGGATTTCTGCCAGTCTTTGTGTGAGCCAATCCGCCGCCATCCCTTGCCATCGATACCTCACATCATGCGTTCATTCCATCTGCTTTTCGCTGCTGCGCTCTGCCTTCCCGGCATCTCCACCCCGGCCGGTGCTTCCAACTGCCCGGCGCCGACGGCGCCGTCGGCAGACAGCGGAGATATCACCCAGGCCAGTGCGCGCTTGCTGGCAGGCCTGCAGAGCGTCGGCGCGAACGGGGAAGAGATTCGTTCGAAGGCTTTCTGGATCACCCATGCGAAAGCGATGGATGGCGCGTGGCAGCGCACGCGTGAACGCCAGCTCAACGTTTGGCGCGCCTTCTCGGAGCGCGAGATCGATACGCTCGATAGTGCGCGCGGGCCGCTGTTCTACCCGTTTTCCGGACCCGATTTCGTTTATGCGCACACCTTGTTTCCGCGCGCGCCGCGCTATCTCCTGGTGGGCCTGGAGGACGCGGGTGCTGCGCCGCGCTGGAATGCCATGAACGAAGTGCAGGCTGCCGCCAGCCTGGCACAGCTGCGCGAATCGACCGCCACGTTGATGCGGCTTTCCTTTTTCCGCACCAACAGCATGAAGCAGGACTTGAAGCGCGGCCGGTTGCAGGGGGTGGCGCCGGTGCTGATGGCGATGGCCGCGCGCAGCGGATTCGATGTACGTGCGGTCGAAGAGGTCCGCCTTGACGACAGCGGCGCATTGTGCGCGGGCGCCGCGAACGAGACACAGGTCGGCGGCGTGCGTCTGGTCTTAGCCGAATCCGGCAAGGAAGCATTGCGCGAACTGGTTTACCTGCAGGTGGACTTGAGCGATCGCGCGCTCGCACGCACGCCGCAATTCGAGCGTCATTTGAAGACTCTGGGCACCGGCCCGGTATTTCTCAAGGCGGCCTCCTACTTGTTGCACAAGCCCTATTTCAGCGCCACGCGCAATCTGGTGCTCGAACGTGCCCGGCTGGTGCTGCAGGACGATTCCGGCATTCCCTACCAGGCCTATGCGCCGGCCGAATGGAGCGGCCGCCTGTACGGCGCTTATGTGCATCCGATCGGTCTGTTCAAGGAACGCAACCAGCCGGCCCTGCGCCAGGCGTATGCGCGCAGCGCCCTGCCGCTGGACAGCGGGATCGGCTACAGCCATCGGCCCGGCACCAGCAATCTGCAGTTGTTCGAAAAGCGTGTCGCGCGCGT
>JAYVST010000095.1:0-1609 GCA_043775255.1 Burkholderiales bacterium | reverse complement strand
TTGATTGAGCATCGTCCTCGGTATCGCCTCGTCCCACGACGCCTCCGCCTGCGTGTTTCGCGACGGCGCCCTGGCGGCCGCCATTTCGGAAGAACGCTTGTCGCGCATCAAGTGCGACGGCGGGCGCCTGCCTTTCCTGGCCATTGATGAGTGTCTGCGCATGGCAGGCGCGAGCCGGCGCGATGTCGACCACATCGCGTCGATCTATGGTCACTTCCCGGAGCGGTTCGTCGAACGGCCCACGCGCGCCAAGGAGATCGAGCGGCGTCTGTCGCGCGCGCTGCGCGCCCTGGTGCGCCGTCCCAAGGACACCCAGTTTTCGGTCAATTCGCTGTTGAAACAATTGCGCGCCGGCGCCGGCGGCCGCTTCGAGGATTTCTTCCGCCAGGCGGCGTTTCTGTCGGAACTGGGGTTTCGCGCGGATTGCCGCATGCACTTCGTCGATCACCATCTGACCCACGCGGCGGCGGCGGCCTTTTATTCCGGCTTTTCCGAGTGCGCGGTCGTCACCATGGACGGTGAAGGCGACCTCGACATGCACCACGGCTCCTACCTTTGGCGCAACGGCGCGCTCGAACTGCGGCACCGGTCCGCGACCGTGGGGTGTTCGCCCGGGTACTTCTACATGGACGTGACCGAGCAACTCGGATTCCGGCCGCTGCGCCATGAGGGCAAAGTACTTGGTCTGGCCGCCTTTGGCGAACCGGCGCTGTTGATCGATAGCTTCCGCAAGGCGTTGCGCTTGTCGGGTGACGGGGCCGGTTTCGATTCCGATTTCGCCAACGCTCCGGGCGCGTATGACGCACGTTCGGAATTCATCGCCGACATGGTGCGGGGACACAAGCGCGAAGATGTGGCCGCCGCAGCGCAGGCCGTGTTCGAAGAGACCATCGTGGCGCTGGTGAAGAATTTCCTGGCAGAGACCGGCCAGCGCCGCTTGGCCGTCAATGGCGGCGTGTTCGCCAACGTCAAGCTCAATCAGAGGATCGCGGCGCTGCCCGATTGCGATGCCCTGTTCGTGTTCCCCGGCATGTCCGATACCGGCAACAGCATCGGCGCCGGCTTGGTCGCGCAGGACCGGCTTCTGCCCGGGTATCTGCGCGAGCGCGCACATAAACTCAAGACCGTCTACTGGGGCCCGGAGGTCGCACATGAGGACATCCGCGGCGAACTCGACAGGCGCGGCATGGCCTACGAGGAACTCGGGCAGGCCGGCGTGATCGAGAAAACCGCCCAGGCCATCCATGCCGGCCAGGTGGTCGGCTGGTTCCGGGGCGCGATGGAGTTCGGGCCGCGCGCGCTGGGCAACCGCTCGATGGTGGCGGCCCCGACCGACAAGTCGATCAACGACTGGTTCAATGCGCGCCTGGAGCGCAGCGAATTCATGCCTTTCGCGCCCTCCTGCCTGGCCGAATACGCCGACACGGTTTTCGAAGGGGTCGAGAGCACCCGCCACGCGGCGGAATTCATGACCGTCACCTACGACGTGCGTCCCGAGTGGCGACCCAAAATCCCGGCGGTGGTGCATGTGGACGGCACCGCGCGGCCGCAACTGGTACGGCGCGATCGCAACGCGGCGTACTGGTCGTTGATCGAGCGCTATCGCCAG